>CAJQNE010000290.1 GCA_905479545.1 uncultured Gammaproteobacteria bacterium
GTGAGGCGGGCGCGCAAGAAAAAAGCGGTAGGAATATTTCGCTACCGCCGTTGTAAGGGCTCCTTGCCATAACCCGAGTCTCCCTTCGGGTGCACGCGCTGCCCGTGGCAGTCGCTTTATTTTACTTGCCTTTGTGATCACTGGCTCAGCGGCTCTGTCGCCATTTGCACTGACAGCCATAATCGCTGGTTCGTGAGCTGTTTCGAGTTTACTGCAACAACGCAGTGCCGGGTTAAACCATCGATGTAAATAGCCAAAATGGTGAACTGCGTCACAGCGCGGCGCATGAATGCTAAAAAATATTAGCCCGAACAACCGTTCGGCAGTTGGAGGCTACGTCTCGTTTTACTCCGTTACGCGAGGGTCGAAGTTAGCTTGACTGAGAGATGAACTGAGTACTTTCAACGGGCTACCGTTCAAAGCTGATTAATTGCTTTATTACAGGGGCGGGTGACTTAACGCAGTTCGTTCGGATATTTGTAGCCGGCCGGCGATCGTGCAAGTTTACATTTTGATAACATTTGCTTTGAGCAAACTAGTTAGTCAGTTTTTTTACTGGTTAGCTCAGGACGAGAATGCGTGCAGGCGATTCGTTGGACAAACGTGGCGCTGGTTCTCGCTCCAGCCGCTCCACCGGAGTGTAAGGTTGAGCGGTGTTGCAGAGCTAAACGGCATTCTGCTGAATAGCTTCAGGCACGCGAAAGCGAGTAAAAGTGAGGGTTACGACATGATCCATACAGGAGCAGTAATACAAATGATCGTCGCACTTTTTGCCATGGTAGCGGTGCTAGCTGCTACGGCCTAAGCCTTCGACTGGGAAGAACCCCGTCGTTAACCAGCCCATTAGGGCTAAACGGCCGCCTGCTCATTGTCATGAGGTGAGTAGGCGGCTAAATTTTAGCGGCTGAGGTTATTCTGGCAGGCTCTTATCGCTTGCCTGAGCAGTGTCGGGGCTGACAGCCGCGGATTCATTCAGCCAGTCGCTAACAATCTGAATTAGCTGGTCGCTGCCCGTGCCTTTTGATGCGCTGAACAGCATGCATCGGCTGCCCGGGAACTCCTGTTTTAGCTGCTTTTCGACCTGCAGTTTTATGTTGCCTGCGGCGCCGCGGCCGAACTTATCAGCTTTATTAAGTAGACACAGTGTTGGCAGGTCACGCGCCTCACACCAGCTAATGAGCTGTATATCGAGATCGGTGAGGGGGCGTCGGCAGTCCATTACAATTACGACGCCTTTAAGGCTTTGACGGCTGTCGAGGTAATCGGCAATCAATTGGCCCCAGTTTGCCCTCATGCTGCTTCGTACTTTGGCAAATCCGTAGCCGGGAAGGTCAACCAGTCGCTGGGAATCACCGGGCAAGTTGAAGAAGTTCAGAAGTTGGGTGCGGCCAGGCGTTTTACTCGTGCGGGCAAGTGCTTTGCGGTTCGTCAGCCGGTTTAGTGTGCTGCTCTTGCCAGAATTCGACCGGCCTGCAAAAGCCACCTCTGCGCCGCTGTCGCCCGGTAGTTGGGTCAGTCGCGCACAGCTAATGGCAAACTGAATTTGTTGAAAATTAATCCGCGCCGGGCTGCTAGCAGGGCTGTCACTGGCGGTGTTGCCTTGCGGCTTTTTAATAGTGCTCATGCGCGCAGTTTACGCAGGCTGATCACCGGGTGTTAGTCGTTGCTTACGCGGCGATACCAAATCAGCAATATCGGCGGTAGTAGGAGCTCCAGGCCCAATAGCGCAACTATGGGCAGCGATGGCATGCCATGTAGAGCAATGGATAATATCCGTGCCAACCCGGCAACGAAAAATATGGCTAATAGGCAGTAGAAGACCGGCGCATAGCGTTGCATGTCGCGGGCAAATAGCCATAGTAATATGCCGTACAGCGCGAACGAAACCCCGTAAAAGCGGTTTTGACTGTCGAGTACCGGGTCCGCAATTACGGCCGGCGGCAACGTTGCACCCAGCATTACATCGGCATTTAACCCCAGCGTCAGATGCAGGGTGCCAACAGCGATAAATACCAGGCCGCCTGAATAGAGTATCGCCTTAAAAATGCTCATTTTCTTTCCCCGTTGGGATTGTGACACTACCGCTTGGCACACTTTGTGCCAAAATTCTGCGGCGTTAATGGTGCGGTAGAGCCGATTGCTGTTAGAATGCTGCGCCATTTTAAGTGCTGGCTATAGCGGTGATTTCATCCGTCGGCGGCGCTAGTTCACTAATATTGCACGGCCCACCAAACCACAGGGCCTATTTACTACAAGAGCTAATGTTTATGAAAATGTTGCTGTCAGCCGCGATCGTCGGCGCACTCCTTTCTACTTCTGCGCTAGCAGCTAGTGCTGCGAAGCCTGCGGCAGCGCACAGTGATGCGATTGTTGGCGATGCGGCGGCAGGTTCAGCTAAGGCCGCTGCCTGTGTTGCTTGTCATGGCCCGAATGGTGTCAGCGCTAACCCTCTGTGGCCTAATCTGGCCGGCCAAGGCGCTGCGTACACCGCCAGCCAGCTAGCTGCGTTCAAATCAGGCGCTCGGAAAGATGCCGTAATGGCGGGTATGGCTGCGGGTTTAAGTGAGCAAGACATGGCTGATCTGGGCGCGCATTTTGCTAAGCAACCCGCGCGTATTGGTAGTGCTAACCCGGACATGATTACTGAAGGGCAGGCGATCTACCGTTCCGGTGATAATGACAACAGCATTTCTGCGTGTGCCGCCTGTCACGGCCCGGCTGGCAAAGGCGTTGCGTCGGCGGGTTTTCCGCAGATCGCTGGCCAGCACGCCGTTTACGTTACCGCTCAGCTTAAGGCTTACCGTAGCGCTGAGCGCGGTAACGCGAAAGATCCGAAGCAGTTAATGATGCAGAACGTTGCGAAGAATTTGACAGACGCCCAAATTGACGCCGTTAGCTCGTATATCGAAGGGTTGAACTAACCAAGTCTCAGCGAAAACGGGCGGTAACGGCTTCTCCAATATCATTGGATGGAACTGGCCGCCCGTTTTTTCGTCTGAGGTGAAGTCTTTTTACTTAAACTTATTCCGGAAATCTTATGCTTAATCGTTTGCTTACCCCTGTATTCCTGCTGTCGCTGTTAATTCCTGTGGCCTGCAGCGCACAAGAGCCTGTATCCGACAACCTTCAAGCCGGTAAAGATTTTCAGTTAATTAAGAACCAACAGAAGCCAAGCGACAACAGTAAAATCGAAGTGGCGGAAGTGTTCTGGTACGGCTGTCCGCACTGCTTTAGTTTAGAGCCGACAGTGAAGAAGTGGAAAGAGACTATGGCCGACGACGTAAAGTTTGTGCGGATGCCAGCGGTTTTTAAAGGTAACAAAGTCTGGAATTACCACGCGCGTGTTTATTACACCGCTGAAGTATTAGGTTACGGCGATAAAATTCACGAGCCAATGTTCGATGCGATTCACAACAAGGGCCAGAGTCTGAATAACGACCGGGCCGTGAAGGCGTTTCTGAAGCCGTTTGGTATATCGGCTGAAGAATTCGAATCGACCTCAAAGTCTTTTGCAGTGGAAACACGGCTGTCACAAGCTGAGCAAAAAATTAAGGCTTATCGGATGACCAGTGTTCCTGCCGTAGTGGTTAACGGCAAGTATTGGACGAGCAGCCGTTTTGCTGGCTCAAATAAGTCGATTTTTGAAGTGGTAGATAAGCTAGTCGCCCGCGAGCGCGCCTCGCAGTAAATGAACGCCTGGCTTTCGTTTGACGAATAGCCCGGCTTAATACGGTATTATTTGCGTCAGGCTTTCCCTGATTTTCATGGCAAGCACTGGCGCTGTTGGCAGGTTCGGCCGACATTAATCATCACCTACCGCGGAATGGATGTTCAGGAATAACATGCCGGGCGGCTGCAAAATCGTCGGAGTAACGATGACGCGACTAATAAACACCATTGCAGCGTTTGCTGCTGCTACGCTGCTAATGGGTGGTCCGGCAGTAGCGTATGAGCGCGAAAACTATGTTGATGCGGGTGTTGAAACGCTATGCCATAAGCTGGCGCGCAAGCTAGGTAGTGTGAGGCTCCATCATTGCATGGACGCTGGTTTGCAACCTAGTGGCGGCTATTCAGCAGACGGTCTGCCGTTAGCAATGCGCACTGTTGGTTATGGCAATCCGTCGCCTAGCGCCCGGGTGCTGCTATTAGGCGGTATTCATGGTGATGAGTTCTCTGGCGTTAGTATTGTATTTAATTGGCTGCGTCGGCTTGATCGCAACGGTGTGGGCGATTTTCTCTGGCACATCGTGCCGACGGCGAACCCCGACGGTATTTTACGCCGCAAAGCTCAGCGTATGAACGCTAACGGCGTTGATCTGAATCGTAATTTTCCTACGCCTAACTGGGATGTGCTGAGTCAGAAGTATTGGATTAAGCGGACGCGTCGAAACCCTCGTCGTTACCCTGGCCATGCGGCGGCTTCAGAGCCGGAGACTCGCTGGATAATGGATGAGATTGATCGTTTTCGGCCCGACGTAGTAGTGCAGGTTCATGCGCCTTACGGCATCGTCGATTTTGATGGTGAGCGTGAGCCTCCGCAAAAACTGGGTCGGCTACATTTGCGATTGCTGGGTACTTACCCTGGTTCGCTGGGCAACTACGGTCTGCAGCGAGATGTGCCGGTGCTGACAATCGAACTGCCTAGCGCCGGTTCTATGCCATCGCAGCGTGAAATGGATCGAATTTGGCGGGATATGGTGAAGTGGGTTGAAACCAATATCGCGCCGCAGGCCCGGGTGGTGAATTCAGAATATAGGTAGTTCGGCTGAGACTCCTGACGCGTAACAAAAAAACGACTGCTCCGGCAGTCGTTTTTTTGTTACGCGTCACCGCGACGGCGAACGGCTCGCGACTTCAACGTCATTAGCTGGCGGAAGATGGCTCAACTCGCCTCGTGCTATAATGACGCGCCCGCGAAACCGGTATAGCCTTTTTGGTTGATCGTTGATTCGCGAATTATTCTTATTTTTCAGTAATTTACAGCGTTATGGGATGGTTATGAGTCAGCCGGAAATGGTTTTAAACGAGTGGCAGCAGAAGCAAGAACTCGCGGAAAAAATGCAGCCAATGATTGGTCGGTTGTACCGCGAAGAAGGTGTGATCCTGCGGATGTATGGCCGCGTTATTATTAACCAGTCCACCGTTGAAATCATTAAGGCTCACCGCCTCGCTCGTCAGTTCGGCGAAGCAGACTTAAAGGTGCAGGACACCTTCCAAGTACTCGATGCACTAAGCAAGTTGGATTTGGGTGCGGCGCGTATCGACCTGGGTAAGTTGACTGCTGCCTATAAGGCTGAGGGTGGCGACTTAAATAACTTTCTTACTGAGCGGCTGGCGGGCGTTATCGGTTCTGATGACCACGCGCTAGCCCAGCCGCAAGACATCGTGCTTTACGGTTTCGGCCGTATTGGCCGCTTGTTGGCGCGGATGCTGATCGAGCGCACGGGTGGCGGTCAGAAACTTCGTCTGAAAGCCATTGTTGTGCGGAAAGGCAAGGGTAACGACTTGCAGAAACGCGCTAGCTTGCTGCGTCGTGACTCAGTGCATGGGCCGTTCAGCGGCACCATTCGGGTGGACGAAGAAAATAATGCCATTATCGCCAACGGCAACTATATCCGGGTGATTTATGCCAGCAATCCGGCAGAAATTGACTACACGACTTATGGCATCGATAACGCTCTTATCGTTGATAACACCGGTGTCTGGCGTGACGAAGCTGGCCTCAGTCAGCACCTGAAAGCGAAAGGCGCGGCTAAAGTGCTATTAACTGCGCCGGGTAAAGGCGATCTTAAGAACGTCGTTTATGGTGTAAACCATGATGCCATTGGTGCTGACGATAAAATTATATCGGCCGCCAGTTGTACTACCAACGCTATTACTCCGGTGCTGAAGGTCTTGAACGACGAATATGGCATTGAGCGGGGACATGTCGAAACAGTGCACAGCTACACCAACGATCAGAATCTGATCGACAATTACCACAGCGCCGAGCGACGCGGTCGTTCAGCGGCACTGAATATGGTAATTACTGAGACCGGTGCGGCTAAAGCCGTCTCTAAAGCTTTGCCAGTGTTGGAGGGTAAGCTAACCGGTAATGCCATTCGGGTACCAACCCCAAACGTCTCGATGGCGATTATTAACGTGACGCTTAAGAACAACACCACTCGCGAACAGGTTAATTCGTTGCTGCGGGAAGAGGCGATTCGTGGCGAGCTGCAGGACCAGATTGATTACACCACTTCAACTGAGCTGGTTTCTACCGACCTGGTCGGCTCTAACCATGCGGGTGTGATTGATTCGCAGGCGACTATCGCCAATGACAACAACGCAATTTTGTATGTTTGGTACGACAATGAGTACGGTTACAGCGTGCAGGTAGTGCGTTGCATGCAGGCGATGGCGGGTGTTAAGTATCCGAAAATCGACTACTAGAAAACTTTAATCCGAAATAAGTTTAATATTACATAATAAAGCCGCAGCCTAGAGCTGCGGCTTTTTTGTATGTGCTCATGGCTCCTGTGCATGTAATTTGCAGGTATTATTCATCTGCTCAATTGACTTGGGTCAGTCGGAAAATTTTTTCGGAAACGCCGTTAAGCCAGCAATAAATGCAGTCAGAAAGTAAAAAATAAATGAATAGCAGGAGTGAGTTATGAATCGCAGAATTACCGTCCTTACAGCCGCTGTAGCGCTTGCGGGCCTAGTAGGCTGCCAAACTAACAATGACGATAGCAGTAACAGTGTTGGCTTGGATCAGGGCAGTCGCAGCCAAAATGGAGTGCTAACGGATCCGGGTGACGGCAATACTTCGACAATTGGTGGAAGTATCGATTCAGCAGTGACCGAGGAGCGTTTCATTGCGCTGGTTAATGATGTCCGAAGTACCGCACAAATCTGCGGCGACGCTGAGTTTCCGGCCGTGGGCCCGGTGGTCTGGAGTGAGCGCATTGAAGCGGCTGCCCTGAAGCATTCTGCAGATATGGCGAGCCGTGACGTGTTGTCGCACACGGGCTCCACTGGGAGCGACGTTGGCACGCGGCTCACCGCTGAAGGGTACCGCTGGCGCACCGCCGCTGAGAATATTGCCTCCGGCTACAGTACGCCAGAGGGCGTGGTGCAAGGTTGGTTAGCGAGCGAAGGTCACTGCATTACTATGATGAACAGTAGTTACACCGAAATGGCTGTCAGTAGCATTGATACCATCGGAGAAAATCCGCTGCGGTATTGGACTCAGGTGTTCGCCCGGCCAAACCGCTAAACACGGTTAAGGGGTTAGCCGCTGCAGTAACTCCAGGCATTGCTTTAGGCATGAATGTTGCTGAGTGCCAAAGACTTAGGCCTGAAAAATGAGCAGCTGATGTCTGCGTTACCCGAACCCGAAAAAGCCGCTGCGAATGCCGGGCTGATTTATGTCGCGGACACTGAAGCTGGCTTGAGGCGACGAAAATGTGGGCGGGGTTTTACTTACTTCGACGAAAAAGGTCGCCGGGTAGCGGGCAAGCCGCGTGAACGACTGGCAGCACTTGCCATTCCTCCTGCATGGACCGACGTGTGGATTGCGCCGCAAGAGCAGGCGCATATTCTGGCTACCGGCCGGGATGAGGCCGGTCGAAAACAATATATTTACCATCCGCTATGGCACCAGCAACGAGAGCACGCCAATTTTAATCGGCTGTTGCCCTTCGGTGAAGCGTTGCCGCAGTTGCGAGCGGCGCTCGATTCTGACTTGCGCATGCATTCGCTTAGTCACGAGCGGGTGTGTGCATTAGTTATTCGGTTGATGCAAAGTACCTTGGCGCGAGTGGGAAACCCCGAATATGCGGTAACCAATGAAACCTATGGCCTGACGACCCTCACCGACGAGCATCTTCAGCTCAGCGGTGAGTCACTGCATTTTGAGTTCGTCGGCAAAAGCGGCAAAACCTTCACCGCTGACTTGCGGGATGGTCGGGCCGCGCGGGCTCTTCGGGCGCTGCAAGAATTGCCGGGTCAACATCTGTTTCAATACCTTGATCAGCATGAGCAGCCTAGGGCGCTCCGATCGGACGATATTAATGACTACCTACGCCAGCACACGGGTGGAGATTTTTCTGCCAAAGATATACGTACCTGGGGAGGCAGTTGTATTACGCTCGGCGCTTTGTTGGAGCGCGGGCCTGAGGCGAGTGACTACCAAAGCAAGCGCGCAATAAATGTCGCGATTAAGCTTGCTGCCAAGCGGTTAAATAACACTCTGGCTGTTTGTCGCCGCCACTACGTCCACCCGGGCATAGCTGAGCAATACGCAGCGGGGAGTCTGGATAGCTTCAGGGTGGAAAGCGCGTCTGGGATTGATGACGAAAGCTCCCTGCTAAAGTTGCTGCAGGCCGTCGGCAACAGCAACTGACGAGCCAGGCTTGCGTTGTGAAACGGCTGCTTACTTGAAAATAAGCAATTCGCCTCAATGGTATTAAGCTAGCGTGTACCACCGCCAGAATAACCGGCAGTGGTTCGGCATGTATTTGCGCAGCCAAAGCAGTGTTATAGCTGCTAAACTGCGCGCCTGGAATTTTCCATTGGTGCTGACTGGTT
>CAJQNE010000291.1 GCA_905479545.1 uncultured Gammaproteobacteria bacterium
TTGTGCAGTACACCGTGGTGGTCGCTGGCCTGATGATCGCTATGCGCACCATTGGTCTCGACCTGACCGCTCTCACCGTCTTCGCCGGTGCCCTCGGTGTTGGTATTGGTTTTGGCCTACAGCAAATCGTCGTGAATTTTATCAGTGGCATTTTGCTACTAATCGAACGACCACTGCGCACCACTGACCTGGTGAATGTCGATAAATACGAGGGCGAAGTCACCCACATCGGCATTCGCTCGCTCACCGTAAAAACCTGGGACGCTCAGGAAGTTGTTATTCCTAACTCGGCAGTGATTACTAATCCGTTTACTAACTGGACCCGCAGCGACGACACCATGCGCACGGTGCTAATGGTAGGTATCAGCTATAACGATGATCCGTCGGATGCGATAAAACTGATTGAAGATATTTGCAAAGCACACCCGGCAGTACTCAAAACACCGGCTCCTAAAGTGTTGCTATGGGAATATGCGGATTCAGCCCTACTGATCCGGATTCAGTTATTCAGTCATATTCGCGGCTCCATTGGCCGGGTCGACATGCGCTCACAATTGCTGCTGAGCATTCACAAAGGCTTGCATGAAGCAGGCATGAGCATTCCATTCCCACAGCGTGATATACACCTTATTAAACAAGCTGATTAATTTCCGGGCGGGCGACTGCCTCCCATAGCAGTCGCCCGCCTGCAAGCTCCAGCTGTTTTCGTTACACTGCCGCCCTCTTAAAGACAAACAAGCCAATGCGCGCCAACAACTTCCCCGGCCTTCTGGCCAGCCAACGAAAAATTCGCAACGGCGAAATTAAGTTACCGCTGCTGGAACTCTGTGCCCACGACCTCGGTGAAGTCGGCCGCCAGTTTCACCAGCGAAACTGGGTGCCTGCTAATAGCGGTAATTTTTCCATTCGGCTAGACAGAATGGCGATGCTAATTACCCGCAGCAACGTATCCAAGGCGGACCTAACAAAAGACGACGTAGTTCGGATGGGTCTGGACGGCCGGTCGCTAACAACCGTAGGGGGCACTCCTTCACGAGAATCGCCACTGCACTGCATGATTTACCAACGCGAGCTCGATGCCCGGTCGGTGCTACACACCCACTCTATTGCAGCGACGGTGCTATCAATGCAGGCTGGCGACGAGCTACGTTGCGGCGGCATAGAAATCCAACAGGCTCTACCTAATGTCGACGGCAACGGCGACGAAGTCGCACTTCCCATTTTTAGTAACAACGCCGATTATCAACAACTTGCCGGCCGAATAAAGGCAGGCCTAGATAGCGGCGTTCAATGTCACAACGCATTTTTGATTCGCGGTCACGGGCTCTATGCTTGGGGCGACAGTATCGAAGATGCCCGCCGGACGATTGAAACCTGGGAATTTTTAATGGAAACCGAGCTGGTAAAACGCCAGTTGGGAATGAAATAAACTGCCGACTGACGATAGCTGATACCGGGGTTCACCTAACTTTGAATGACCTGCCAGTCACTCCATTTTGTTAACGCTTCAGGTAGAATACGTACATTAACCCACTGGCCTTAACGCCAGCGGCACGCAATTGCGTTGGAGATATAATTGAGCAACAGTTTTGCCGATTTGATTTGTGTTGAACGCACGCTGGTTAACCTCGAACTGGCGAGTAAAAAGCGCGCGTTGGAAACCCTGAGCCAGTTACTCGCGTCCAGCCAGCCGAACCTAACCACCGAAGAAGTATTCACCTGCCTGTTGAAGCGCGAGCGCCTGGGCAGCACCAGCGTAGGCCTCGGCGTAGCCCTACCGCATGGCAGGCAGGAAGGGCTGGAAAAAGCCACCGGCGCATTCATTACCCTGGCGGCACCGGTAGATTACCAAGCGCTCGACGAGCAACCCGTGAGTATGTTGTTCGGCATGCTAGTACCCGAAGATGCCAGCCAGGAGCATCTTGATACGCTGACTGAGTTGGCCAATACCTTCACAAACGCTGACTACGTGGAAAAACTGCAGAGCGCCGACAGCAACGAAGCTGCCCATCAGCTACTTGCCGGTGTAATTGAAGAGAAAACTGCTTCACCAACTGCTACTTAGCGGCACGCAATGGCAGATGAATTTTCGCAGATCACTTGCTTCTTAGTGACCATAACCACCGATAAGTGTGCAAAGTTTTATTAGATTAACGGGTCTTCATTGGATGAAACCCACTGAGCGGAACACATGGCAGAGAAACTCCCTAAAGAAGTCATAAAAGACAAAATGCGGCTGATCATTCTCAGCGGCTTGTCCGGTGCCGGAAAATCGGTAGGCTTACGGCTGTTTGAGGACATTGGCTACTACTGCATCGACAATATGCCGTTGGCGTTGCTACCAAGTTATGTGAAAGAAGCCATCGAATCCGGCCATGCCGCGTTCGCCCAAACCGCGATTAGTGTTGATGCCCGCACCGCAGCCGCCGATATGCTGCCAGCCAAGCTAGCTGAATTGGAGGCGCTGGATGTCGATTACGAGATCGTATTCCTGATCGCCGACCGCGACGTACTGTTACGCCGTTATTCTGAAACCCGCCGCAAGCATCCGCTCACCAACGATGAGCACCCGTTAGAAGAAGCTATTGCCTTAGAAGCGGAGTTGCTGGAACCAATTGCCAGCCGTGCTCAGTTCACGCTCGACACTACAGATATGTCGGCCTACGACCTCCGCGAATCGCTGCGTGAATACGTTGCCAAAGCTGATAGCGGCGGCATGACATTGTTATTTGAATCGTTTGGTTTTAAGCACGGCTCATTACGCAATGCCGATTTCATTTTTGATGTGCGCTGCTTACCGAACCCGTTCTGGGAACATGACCTGCGTGAATATTCCGGCCTCGACCAACCCGTAATGAACTACCTGGGAAAGCACAATTCAGTCCGGGCGATGATCGCAGACATTTCTACATTCTTACAAAACTGGTTAGCCAAGTTCGAAGCCAGTGACCGGAGTTACATTACCGTGGCAATTGGCTGCACCGGCGGCCAGCATCGCTCAACCTTCGTTGCGGAACGGCTGGCAGAGCGGTTTGCGAACTCGCCCTGGAATGTTCAGGTAAGGCATCGGGAACTTGCCCGCAAGGCTGCACTTACTGCGGTCAAAACTTAGCGCCTAAGCCCGGCCAACACACTCTGGTAGAAGTTCCGAAGTAATCGGTTTAGAACGTCAGCACCGCTCGCCTGAAAATACCCAGCAACAGTATTGCTGCTGCCGTCGATTGTGCGGTGAGTTCAAATGCGAAATAAAAACCTGCTCATCGTAATCAATCATTAAACCTGCACTTTGCAGGCAATCCCGCACTTCGTCGACGCCATAGTTCATTCGCGAATGCGGCTCGCGCACGCTAATCGGGCCGATATTCAGCCACCGACTGCCGACCGGCATCGCTTCAACCCAGCGTCGACAGCGCTTGAGAATATCGCCACCCGCCACATCAATAATAAACGGCGTAAATAACAACGGGCCCTTGCTCTGTCTTGCGGCCGGGCCTTTGGTAACGGCTAATGCCGCAGGTACGAGCTCATTCGCATCGCCGCATTGAATCACCCATTCAAGTTCCGCCTGCCAGTCCGGCGGCAACGACAGTGTTTGAGCAATAGCCGCCGTATTGATCGGCTCGTCCGGAATCTCGACCAGTTCAAGCTTTTTGCCCGACAATAGGACTGCACTGGCCTGGCACAGCAGTGCGTCGAGCTCTATAAGCGTGCAGCTCGGTGCAGCCAATTCGCGGGCTAGCTCTAGTGGCAACCGCATCGCTCCGGCACCAGCAGCAACAACCGGCCTGCCGCTGCCAATGGCAGCGAACGCCGGCCGCAAGGCCGCCAGCATATTGATAATTTCACCCTGCCCCCAGCCCGACTCGCCGGTACTCCAGTCCCGCAGCAAGTAGCGCAAATTATTCAGGTCAATATGGCCCGCAGCATGTGGTGACAGCACGGCAGGTCTGCTGGTGGCTGCCGGGAAAAACCGCTTGAAGCTGGCAACCGGCGAGGAACCCAGCTCATTTAGCGGCTGCAGCAGGCTATCGATAGCCTGCAAATTGGCACGAAGCCCTGCCGCAACCGATTGCAGCCGTGCGGTCGTTAACGGCTGCTCGTCAGGGCGCAGGGCCGAGCGTTGCGCAGCCAAACCGCCGTCTATTGAATTTAACCGTGCCTGCTGCGTTT
Organism: uncultured Gammaproteobacteria bacterium; assembly: GCA_905479545.1. Taxonomy (GTDB): domain Bacteria; phylum Pseudomonadota; class Gammaproteobacteria; order CAJQNE01; family CAJQNE01; genus CAJQNE01. The sequence continues at coordinate 4,171 of CAJQNE010000291.1, forward strand.
TTCTAAGCCGCTGCCAGGAGGCCCAATCGTCGGCAGGCGAACTACCACCGCTGGCCGGGTAACTAACGGTAGCGGCTAGTGAGGCTCTATTTTGCGCCGCCTGACCAAGCTCGGCGCTACTAGGCATAGTCACCCAGTTGATGAATTGCACAGCCGCCGTCAGACTGGCCATGCCCTCGTTGACCTTCTTGATTGGCGAAGTCAATCATCGCCTCAGCGACGGCTGCTGGCTGAATACCCCGATAGTCTTTTAGTCTGCCCTGCAGTAACGGTTTGAGCAGTGGCATGGCTAGCTTTCCCAAGGCCTCACCGGGTCGGCTGTCGTCACGAGAACCCAACAGTAGCGACGGCTGAACAATATCCAGCGCAGGCAACCCCAATGCCGCTAAATCGCGCTGCATTTCACCCTTTACGCGGTTGTAGAAAATTTTCGAACCAGCATCTGCGCCCATAGCCGAGACAATGGTGAACTGAGGTGTGCCCGCCGCTTTGGCTAGCTTTCCCAGTCTTATCGGCAGCTCGTAATCTATCGCCCGAAACTGCTCCTTACTGCCGGCAATCTTGATAGTAGTGCCCAGACAACAAAACACTTGATCCACCGCAGCAAACAACGGTGCGAGCTGTTTGTCGTCGCCCATATCAACAATCTGCTCACACAACTTTGCATTACTTAAGCCAGTAGCGCTTCGGCCCGCTGCGCGAACCTCCGCATAGCGACCGTCTGCTAACAACTGTTCAAGCAGGCTCCGACCTACAACACCTGTGCCGCCGAAGACTAATGCAGACAATGCCGGCACATCTGCAACTGAATTTTTGCTCTTCGTTGTCATGGTGATTTTTTCCTACTGAATTGAACCAGAATTTTTTACTGGCTGAGTTAATCCTGCGGGCACGCAGTAATTTGCAACCGACCAACAGGCTGGGCGGTTTTGAGACGAGGTGAAGCGTACATGCTACTAACCACGTTAGTTGTCAGAAATACCGGCCAAGGAACCCAGTGAGCTAGTCGGCTATTTAGCCGACAACTCTGTGGCTGCACCAGCGCTGCGGGGAATAATCTTTATCGGCTCCGGCTCGCCCAAAAAATGCGGCTGTTTGCGGAGAATATGCACATCGATCACAGCCTTTACTCTCGCTGCATATTCACGCATCTCCGCCGCTACCAGAGTTGATTCTTTCGGGTCGCCGGCTGCGAAA
>CAJQNE010000292.1 GCA_905479545.1 uncultured Gammaproteobacteria bacterium
GGACTTAAGTTTTGCAACACCCTCCGAATTCGCACCTACAACGGTTTTCGGAAAAACACCCAGGCACAAAAAACCCCGCTACATCACTGTAGCGGGGTTTTTACTTAGCTTATAAGGCTAAAGCTTACTTCTTAGCTTCACGCTCTTTGGCGGCTGCAATCACGTCATCGGCCACGTTACGTGGGCACGGTGAGTAGTGGTTGAACTCCATAGAGAACTGACCGCGACCTGAGGTGAAGGTACGCAGATCGCCGATGTAACCAAACATTTCGCTTAGTGGCACGTCAGCTTTAATGCGAACACCGGTAGCGCCTGCATCCTGGCTCTTAATCATGCCGCGGCGACGGTTAAGGTCACCAATCACGTCACCGACGTGGTCATCCGGGGTGAACACGTCAACAGCCATAATCGGCTCCATGATCTGAGCACCGGCTTTAGGCATGGTTTGACGGTAAGCGCCTTTAGCGGCGATTTCGAAGGCGATAGCCGAGGAGTCAACCGCGTGGAAAGCACCGTCAAGCAAGGTCACTTTTACGTCTTCACAGGGGTAGCCGGCAAGCACACCTTTATCCATGCTCATACGGAAGCCTTTTTCAACAGCAGGCCAGAATTCGCGAGGAACGTTACCACCGGTAACCTTCGACTCGAACTGGAAGCCTTCGCCGGTTTCAGCGGGCGCCACCATGTAATCAATTTTACCGTACTGACCAGAACCACCCGACTGCTTCTTGTGGGTGTAGCTGTCAGTGACTTCCTGTGTAATTGACTCACGGTATGCTACCTGCGGGGCACCTACTTCTACTTCTACACCGTGGGTACGCTTAAGAATGTCGATCTTAATGTCGAGGTGCAGCTCACCCATACCTTTCAGAATGGTTTCGCCGGAATCTTCATCGGTTTCAACGTAGAACGACGGGTCTTCAGCAATCATCTTGCCGATCGCGATACCCATTTTCTCGGAAGCGCCTTTATCTTTCGGCGTTACCGCGATAGAGATAACCGGATCAGGGAAGACCATTGGCTCAAGGGTAGCCGGGTTCTTCGGGTCAGCCAGCGTGTGGCCGGTCTGAACGTTCTTCATACCCAGAACAGCAACAATGTCGCCAGCCTGTGCAGAATCCAGCTCGATACGATCATCAGCGCTCATCTCTACGATACGGCCGATACGCTCGGTTTTACCGGTAAACGTATTCAGTACCGTGTCGCCTTTATTCAAACGACCAGAGTAAACGCGCAAGAAGGTCAGTGCACCAAAACGGTCGTCCATAATCTTGAACGCCAGTGCGCGCAATGGACGATCCGGGTCAACAATAGCGAGTTCACCGGTCTCGGTGCCTTCCAGGTCAACTTCTGGCTGTGGCTCAACCTCAGTCGGGCAAGGTAGGTAATCAACAACGGCATCCAGCAGCAGCTGCAGGCCTTTGTTCTTAAATGCCGAACCGCAGTAAGTCGGGAAGAAGTCGAGTGCGATGGTGCCCTTGCGAATGCAACGCTTAATATCTTCCAGCGCCGGTTCATTACCTTCCAGATATTGCTCCATCAAATCGTCGTCTTGCTCAACGGCGGTTTCAATGAGCTTCTCACGCCATTCTTCAACGTCATCAGCCATGTCAGCTGGCACGTCTTCAATTTTGAAGTTGGTCGGATCGTCGGTGCCGTCCCAAATCCAGGCTTTACGGGTTAACAGGTCAACCACGCCCTTAAAGTCATCTTCACGACCAATCGGCAGAACCATTACCAGTGGATGTGCACCCAGTACGTTTTCAACCTGCGCAACAACCCGCTTAAAGTCTGCACCGATACGGTCGAGCTTGTTAACGAAGATAACGCGAGCAACTTCTGAATCGTTCGCATAGCGCCAGTTGGTTTCTGACTGAGGCTCTACGCCGCCAGAACCACAGAATACGCCAACGCCGCCGTCTAGTACTTTCAGCGAGCGATACACTTCAACCGTGAAGTCAACGTGTCCCGGAGTATCAATAATGTTGAAGCGATGATCTTTCCAGAACGCTGATACAGCAGCAGACTGAATGGTAATACCGCGCTCGGCTTCCTGATCCATGAAGTCGGTGGTGGCTTCACCATCGTGTACTTCACCAATTTTGTGGATTTTGCCGGTAAGGCTAAGAATACGCTCGGTAGTAGTGGTTTTACCCGCGTCTACGTGCGCGAAAATGCCGATATTTCGGTATTTGGCTAGATCAGTCATGTAAGTACTCTTTGGAGTGCCAATGGTTTTTGGAAATAAAAAAGCCATCTCCCGCCGCTATTCCCAGCGACGAAAAACAACTTAAAAATCAGTAATTAACGCTCCTTCGACGACTGAATTCAGGCTTTGAACAAGCCCTGCCGTTTTGGAGCAAAAACAAAAGCCGATCAATATGTTATCCGGCTTTTTAGCGCGCGTAGCTTACAGGAAATAGCGAATTTTTTCTGCCTTTGTATTGCTAAACGGTTGACCTAAACCGGTTAGCAATGCCTTCTTTCCCATTCATGTTCCGAAATATTGAATCAGAGTTTTTAATACGGGAGCTCTGATTGAGCCATAGCCTAGTGCGAGACAAGGCGAAGGCCGAACAAAAACGCGGAGTTTACTGTTGTAAACGAGCATTTTTTGAGCGGCTTTCAATGCAGCATCGTGCCGGATAGGGTTCCATCAGAGTTTCCCTAGCTGCTAAACGTATCGCAGCTATTAACATCACCGGATTGCATACCGCGCATAAGCCATTGCTGGCGTTGGGCAGAGGTACCGTGAGTAAACGACTCGGGACGAACCCGGCCTGTGGCCTGCTTCTGCAACTTATCGTCACCAATCGCGGCCGCCGCTGTCATCGCTTCTTGCACGTCACCCGGCTCAACGACGCCACGCTGGTTTGCATAGTGCGCCCATACGCCAGCGTAACAATCTGCCTGAAGCTCTAGCTTTACTGACAATGCATTGCCTTCGGCTTTGCTGACACGCTGCCGAGCCTGCTGCACTTTCTGCGAAGTACCCATCACTGTTTGCAGGTGATGCCCGACTTCGTGAGCAATAACGTAAGCCTGGGCGAAATCGC
>CAJQNE010000293.1 GCA_905479545.1 uncultured Gammaproteobacteria bacterium
GCTCGAACTACCCGTGCTCAGCGCTACGCAAGTTGCGGACGTTTTAGTCGACCTGAAAAAACGCATTCAGGGCGATTTTCGCATCGTCGAACAAACTGACAAAAAAATAGTGTTACGCAACCGCGCCTGCCCGTTTGGCGACAAAGTGATCGGCCGTGATGCGCTGTGCATGATGACAAGCAATGTATTCGGGGTAATCACTGCCGAAAATCTGGGGTATGCCCGCGTTAGTATCGATGAAGCCATTGCGAGGAGCGACGCGGGTTGCGCCGTTACCGTGTACTTAAAACCTCAACAAAATGAAGGCCAAGGCGTTGAGTTTTTCCGCAGTAGCTGAGACACCGCCCAGCTCTACGCAAGCACTGCTGAACGCCTTTTCATCGCCCTGCGCTATCGTCAATTCGGTCGGCACTGTATTGCATGGTAACGCTGCGCTGAGCCGTCATATTCACCTTAACGCAGGCGACGATATTTGCAGCCTGTTAACGGGTAGCCGCGACTGCAGCGAATTTCTACGGACGATGTTGCGCAACCGTTCGGTGAACCACTATAGCTGTACCCCGGCTGCCGCTATCAGCGAGTTTTTTATTTCCAGTACGCGTATCGAAGGCAGCCAACGCCGCTGGCTAATAGAGCTGCAATCCCAGCAGCAGCGCAGCAGTAAATTTGCGGCGCTTACCCGCCGTCGCAAAGAAACCATTGATCAAAGAAAAGAAAATTTCCGGCTAAGTAATGAGGTGACAGCGGCTCAATCGCTGGCTCATATCGACCCATTAACGAACATAGCCAACCGCCGCACCTTCGACGAAGAACTCATTGCACACTGCGAACGGGCTTACCGGGAACGCAGCTGGCTCTCTGTAGTGATGCTGGACATCGATAATTTTAAGCAAATTAACGATAAGCTGGGGCACGCAAAGGGCGATGAAATTCTGCAGCTCGTGGCTGGATCACTCGCAAGCCTGTGCCAGCGCGATGGTGATATCTGTGCTCGTTATGGCGGCGAAGAGTTTGTGTTCATTTTCCCGCAGGTCGACATTGCCGGTGCCAGGCATTTAGCTTGTCAGGCAGTGGCCGCCGTCGAAGCGTTGGCCATTCCACATCCCGAATCATCAGTTTCGACGGTCGTTACTATCTCGGCCGGAGTGCATTCGATGAAACCGGTTAATAGCGACCCGGAAACTACCGCTGAGCAGTTAAGCGATGCGGCAGATTCCGCGCTGTATCGGGCAAAGGCCGCGGGACGTAACTGCACTGTTCACTTCGACAGTGGTTTAGTCGTTAACCCCGTCACTATGTCGCTCCACACGCCGTTGACTGAAACCGCTATGCAACGCAGCTAGGAGCGCACCGTAATAGCGCCCAAGCTTTAGTCGTCTTCGGCAACCTTTAGCACCAGCTTGCCATTGTTGTCACCGGTAAACAGGTTCATCAACACTTCAGGGAAGTTTTCCAGGCCCTCACGAACATCTTCGCGGGCCTTAAACTTACCTTCCATCATCCATGTTGCCATCTGCATACCGGCTTCGGCATAGTCTTTAACGTAGTCCATCACCACAATACCGCGCATGGTGGCGCGGGCTGGCAGAATAGCGAGGTAGTTTTTCGGCGCGTACATATCACCGGTGTTGTTGTACTGGGAAATAGCGCCACAAATAATAATGCGGGCGTGCATCGCGAGGTTCGCCAACGCCGCATCAAGAATTTCGCCACCGACATTATCAAAATAAATATCCAGACCTTTCGGGCAATGCTTGCGTAGCTCTTCGTTCACGTCACTGGTTTTATAGTCGATAGCCGCATCAAAGCCCAGCTCCTCGGTGAGGTAACGACACTTATCTTCGCCACCGGCTATACCAACGACTTTACAACCCTTAATTTTGGCGATTTGGCCCACCACGGCGCCCACTGCACCGGAAGCACCGGAAATAACCACCGTCTCGCCTTCTTGCGGCTTGGCTTCAGTCAACAAGCCAAAATAGCCCGTCATACCCGGCATTCCCAACACGCTCAGGTAACGCTCCATCGGCACCAAACCAGACTGCACTACGGTCAACCCACCCACGGCTTTAGCGTTGCCGGTCATGTATTCCTGCACACCCAACAAACCAGAAACATAGTCACCTTCTTTGTATTTCGGATCGTGTGACTTCAAAACTTTACCGATGCCAAGCGCCCGCATCGTTTCACCAAGGCCTACCGGTGGAATGTACGACTTTTTGTTGTCCATCATCCAACCACGCATGGCGGGGTCGAGCGATAAAAATAAGTTTTTCACCAATACTTCGCCATCGCTGGGCTCGCGAACCGTCTGTTCGACAAAATCAAAATCGCTGGCGACCGGCTCACCGACAGGACGCTTAATTAAGTGGCATTGCATATTTTTCATAGTATTCAACTCATTACGGAATTAGGATTGCAACGCGACACTAGCCAACGTTACTGCTCGGTGTAAACTACTCTACAACATTTTACCGAGCGAACGCTCGCTAGATTAATTATTTGTCTGATTGAAGCATTAAGGTGATAGCAAATGACTGAACAAAACGTAACGACAGTGCCTAAAGAACAACTTGCAGATTTTGTCGGCAAAGAATTAGGTCCGACCGACTGGGTGACTCTCGACCAGGACAAAATTAATACCTTCGCCGACGTAACGCTCGATCACCAGTTTATTCATATTGACCCGGAAGCCGCCGCTAAAACACCTTTCGGCGGCACCATTGCCCACGGCTACCTTACGCTTTCCATGCTGGCCTATTTTCAGGGCCAAATGAGCATCGTGCCGGAAGGCACGGTAATGGGCGTGAACTACGGCCTGAACAAGGTTCGGTTCCTACAGCCAGTACGCGCCGGTAAACGAGTGCGCTGCCGCTCAGTGCCACAATCGTTCGAAGAAAAGAAACCCGGCCAATTCCTCTGCACCTTCACACTCACCATCGAAATTGAAGGCGAAGAGACCCCTGCCCTGATCGCCGAGGCCTTATATATGAGTATTATCGGCTAATGCCCTCCGAACGCTCCTTTATCCGCTCAGCCCGATGCTGAGCAACCCGGGGTATCAAAGACTTCGTTATCGAAATTTACTACAACCGTTCAGCCTGAGCCTATCGAAGGCCCGGGCAACTTAGCTGGCCTTCAACTAGCTCAGCCTGAACGGTTTAATTAAAATTTAACCAACCTAATTCAATAAGGAATACGCTATGACCATCAGATTCGACGACCGCGTTGCCATCATCACCGGAGCCGGTAACGGCCTGGGTAAAGAACATGCGCTAGCCTTCGCCGCCAAAGGCGCCAAAGTAGTCGTTAACGATTTGGGCGGCGCGCGTGACGGTTCCGGCGCTTCGACTTCAGCCGCTCAAACCGTTGCTGATGAGATTATTGCCGCGGGCGGTGAAGCTATTGCTAACGGCGCTGACATTACCGATATGGACCAGGTTGAAGCGATGGTTCAGCAGGCTATCGACAAATGGGGGCGGGTCGACATTCTGGTGAATAACGCTGGCGTACTTCGCGACAAAACCTTTATCAAAATGGAGTTGAACGACTTCGATTTTGTAATGAACGTGCACCTTACCGGCACAGTGAATTGCACCAAAGCAGTATGGCCAATTATGCGTGAGCAAGGTTATGGCCGCATCGTTATGACCACCAGCAGTTCCGGCCTGTACGGTAATTTCGGCCAGAGCAACTACGGCGCGGCGAAAATGGCTGTCGTCGGCTTTATGAACACGCTGGAACACGAAGGCGCGAAATACAATGTACGCACCAATGCCCTCGCCCCCACCGCTGCCACCCGCATGACCTACGAGCTAATGCCCGAAGAAATGCACCCGCAGCTCGACCCGAAATACGTAAGCCCCGGCGTATTGTTCCTCTGCAGTGAAGACGCACCTAACGGCGAAATTCTAACTGCCGGTGCCGCTTGCTTTGCCCGCGCTAAAATCGTCGAAACCCGCGGTGTATATCTGGGTGAAGACGCTACGCCAGAGAACATCGCTGCCGCCTGGGGTGGTGTGATAAACAGCACCGAAGGCGAGCAAGAATTGAAAGTCGGCTCAGAGCAAACCGGCAAATGGATTGAACTGGTGACGGCAGGCAACACGTAACATTTTCCCGCCTAAAAAATCCCCCGTTAGCGCAATGCTGGCGGGGGATTTTTTATTCAGGATGCAAAATTACTGAATACCAGATGACGCTCAGAACGCCGTTTTAGCGACTCCACTGCCCA
>CAJQNE010000294.1 GCA_905479545.1 uncultured Gammaproteobacteria bacterium
GATTGTTGCAGCCGCGACGCTTAGCCAGCGCTACATCACAGACCGGCAGCTGCCTGATAAGGCCATTGACCTGATCGACGAGGCAGCAAGCCTGATCCGGATGGAAATCGACTCGAAGCCGCAGGAATTAGACCGGCTTGAGCGTCGGCTTATCCAGCTAAAAATTGAGCGTGAGGCGCTGAAGAAGGAAAAGGACGAGGCCTCAAAAAAACGCCTCAAAGACCTGCAAAGCAGTATGGATGAACTGGAACGTGAATATTCTGATCTGGAAGAAAAGTGGAAGGCCGAGAAAGCTACGCTGGCGGATGAAAACCAGATTAAAGAAGAGCTCGACCGCGCTCGCCTGGAGCTGGAGTCAGCCCAGCGTGCCTCGGACTATGAAAAGATGTCTGAGCTGCAATATGGCCGTATTCCGGAGTTAGAAAAGCGGCTGTTGGCCGCAGCTGATACTGAGACGGTGTCGCTCGAACTACTTCGGAATAAAGTCACCGAGGAAGAAATTGCCGAAATCGTCGCCAAGTGGACCGGTATTCCGGTAACAAAAATGCTTGAAGGCGAGCGGGACAAGCTGTTGCGGATGGAAAGCGAGCTGCGCGAGCGGGTCGTGGGTCAGGAAGAGGCGTTGGGCGCAGTATCCAATGCTATTCGCCGCTCCCGGGCGGGCCTGAGCGATGAGCGTCGGCCCAACGGCTCGTTCTTGTTTCTCGGCCCGACCGGTGTCGGTAAAACCGAGCTGACCAAAGCGTTGGCGGAGTTTATGTTCGACTCCGAGGAGGCGATGGTTCGCATCGATATGAGTGAGTTTATGGAGAAGCACTCGGTCGCTCGTCTGGTCGGTGCACCTCCGGGCTATGTGGGCTATGAAGAGGGCGGCTATTTGACGGAAGCGGTTCGTCGCCGACCCTATTCGGTCATTTTGCTCGACGAGGTCGAAAAGGCGCATCCGGATGTGTTCAACATCTTGTTGCAGGTTCTGGATGACGGCCGCCTTACCGATGGCCAGGGTCGGACGGTGGACTTCCGTAATACAGTCATCGTGATGACATCGAACCTTGGTTCGGAGCTGATTCAGCAGCTGGCCGCCGACGAAGACAGCTACGAGGCGATGAAAGCGGCGGTAATGGCGGTGGTTGGTGATCATTTCCGGCCCGAGTTTATTAATCGCATCGATGAGTCGGTGGTCTTCCGGCCATTGGGTCGCGAGCAGATTAAGGCGATTGCTGTGATTCAGTTAGAAGAGTTGCGTAAGCGCTTATTGCAGCGTGATTTGCAGCTGGATGTCTCTGAAGCCGCTTTGGATAGGTTGTGTGCAGTCGGTTTTGACCCCGTGTTTGGTGCAAGGCCGTTAAAGCGGGCGATTCAACAGCAGTTGGAAAATCCACTGGCGCAAGAGCTTTTAGCTGGCAAGTTCGAGCCGGGTAGCACCGTGCATGTGAAAACCGACGGTGATGGCTTGGCTTTCGACTAAATTTCAGCGCTGTTAGTAGAGGCGAGCCATTCCGGCTCGCCTTTTTTTATGCTGATGAATTCTGGTCATAGAGTCGATGGCTATAAACTGCTAGCGTATCGGCAATTCAATGTCAGGGGGAACGCATGAAAATTTATGAAAGTCAGATGGCAGTTAATTGCCGCCGGGTTAGTATTTTTCTTGCGGAGAAAGGCGTTCCTGACGTTGAATTTGAACAGTTGGACCTGGTAAAGGGCGAGAACCTAAGCAAAGAGTTTGCTGCTAAAAATCGCTTTCGGCGTGTGCCCGTTCTGGAGCTTGATGATGGAGCGGTTCTGGCTGAATCGGTTGCTATCTGTCGCTATTTCGAAGAGACAGTGCCAGAGCCGCCGTTGTTTGGCACAACAGCATTCGAAAAGGCCGAGGTGGAAATGTGGTCGCGGCGCATGGAGTTCAGCTTGTTGTTTTCAACCGCATTTTATTTTCGCCACACTACCGGATTCTTTAAGGATCGCGAGAAAGTGTTGCCAGAGTGGGGTGAGATGAATGAGCCGGCGATTGCCGCGTCTTACAAGCTGCTCGATAGACATCTTGAAGGCCGCAATTTTATGGTCGGTGATAGCCTGACAATCGCTGATATCACCGCTTGGTGCTCGGCCGAGTTTGCCGGTGGTGTCGGTAAGCGTGCTCCCGAAAATTGCCCGAACGTGACCCGCTGGTTTAAGTCGCTAAAAGCGCGGCCCGGGTTCGCACGGTAATCGCCTGACGGCGGTGGCCGAGCCGATTAGCTGTCGAGAGCGTGTTGGTAGATTAGTATTTTTTTACCTTGGCTTTGTATCAGTCCTTGCTTTTCCAGGGACTTAATTACCCGGCTGGCCATTTCGCGAGAACAGCCGACTAATTTGGCCAGGCCTTGTCTGGAGCTGTAGACGGTGCGTCCCTGGCCGTGAGTTAGTGCGTCAGGTTCGTTCGACATCTCAATAAGCGTGCGGCGGATGCGGGTGGTGACATCAAGGAATGCCAGGTCGAGCAGTTTATTATTGCTGTGCTGCAGTTGACGGCTTAGCTGGCCGGTTACCGCGAGTAATAACTCCGGGTGTTTATTGGCCAGCAGGCGAAACTGGCGGTAGGACATTTCGCCGATTTCGCACTCTTCGCGGGCGGTCACCCAGTTCTCATAATGTGCGGCCCCACTGAATAGCGGCTGTTCACCAAAAAATTCTGTTTCGTTTATTCTGCACAGCACCAGTTCACGACCGTCGTCATCTTCCATGGCAATTGCTGCTGAGCCTTCAATGATCAGAAATATATTGTCAGCTAAATCACCATCGCGAACCAGCACGCGATTGGCGGCGATGGTGTAGCGATGGCAGTTGCGAATAAACAGTTGCTGCGCTGTCTCCGCTGCCTGTCCCTGACTGATGTCTGCTTTGGCATATAAGCTAGCTTCGCTGTAGTTAGTGCTTTCCGCTAAGTGTTTGGCGCTATTCGGCGTGTTACTCATAGCTATCTCGTCTTGCTACCGTAGTAGCGGCTGCGTTAATTGTTGTTAACAGCAGTGTAGTCCGAGGGCGCAGTTATACAATTGGTCGTAAGTACTAGTCCTTCTGGCTAACGTATTGTGAATACTAGTGGCGTGTTAGCGGTTAGTCGTTGCTAAAGGAGGGGAGTTGGACTGCTTTAGTGCCTGGTGATAAATAAGAATTCGGCGGCCGTCGCTGTGGATAAGGTCTTGTTCCTCAAGGGATTTTAAGACTCTGCTCGCCATTTCGCGTGAGCAGCCAACCATTTTTGCAATG
>CAJQNE010000295.1 GCA_905479545.1 uncultured Gammaproteobacteria bacterium
ATTTGGCTACCCGCATATCCGGCTGAGCGGCCAGCGCTTCCAGCAGCTTCTGACCACCACGCTGCTCGTCCTCCAGCTGAACCGCGCCCCGGTAGAACTGCGCTTTGCGGAAAATCCAGCCGTTATCGTGGTCGATTAAAAAACGCTCAACCAACATTGTCGGCAGCAAACCGGCATCTGCCGTTAACTGCTCTGGCGACGTCTCGACCAAAAATGTAGCAATGGGGAAGCCCGCCATGCGGATAGCATCGGCTTCCGAGCTGTACTCACCATGCTGCCTACCACCACCGCGTTCAGTACAGGCATAGGCTGTGGGTGGTAAAACAGAACCGTCATTACAAAACCACCGCAGCCGCCTGAACGGCCCCCGGTCGAGGTTTTTCATTTGCTCTACCCAACCGCTGTATAGACGCAGCTCGCTATCCGTGTGGCGGCTTTGGGCGTCGTTGCTGGCCGCATGGGCGGGAAACAGCAGAGCGGCGAAAGTCGCGACGAGAAAAAGCTTCGAAAACAATGCTCCCGAAGCCTGATTAGCGCGATTAGTTTTTGCGGAAGTATCCGTCATTAATTAAGTAACACCCATTATTGTTGTTCAGACTTTACTTAACGTAATGCAGATAGCGGGCCATTGCCGATTGTGCGGCACCGCACAAGCTTTAAGCGGATAACGGCTACTTTCACGGGTAAAAATGACCGATACCCAGCCGATATTTTCCGGAAAACAGTTATTTTATGCCCGAGAAATATGCCCGGGAAAAGTGAGCAAATTAAGCCGCTTAGAACCCGCCCTGGCAAACCTGCCAGAGCGCTTAACGGTCGACTCTTGAGTTACTGTTCGTCCGGCTCAATCTGGCTCTGCAAATAGTTCTGAAGACCCAGCTGCTCAATCAGACCCAGCTGCGTTTCCAGCCAGTCGATATGCTCTTCTTCGTCGTGCATTATTTGCCGGAACAGGTCACGGGAGACGTAATCCTGAACCGATTCGGAATACTCGATGCCAGCCTTTAAATCGGCGTGGGCTTTATGCTCTGCGGCCAGATCCGCCCGCAGCATTTCTTCAACGGTTTCGCCGATAGTCAGCTTGCCGAGATCCTGCAGGTTGGGGAAACCTTCTAAGAACAACACCCGATCGACCAACCGTTCGGCGTGCTTCATTTCTTCGATAGATTCGTGATATTCGATGGCACCGAGCTTCTTAAATCCGCGATCCTGCAAAATTTTCGCGTGCAGGAAATACTGGTTAATCGCTACCAGCTCATTGGCAAGCACCCGATTGAGGTGTTCGATGACAGTTTTGTCGCCTTTCATTTTTACTGACCTGTTAGCAAGTGAATAACTCAAGAATACCAGAATTTCTTCACTGTACCGGCCTCGCATTCAGAGGTAAAAATGCGATTAAAAACGATTCTCAGTTAATTTCGATGGCCTGAATATCGGCGTCAAATCGGTATGAAATGAATTATTTACGAGTCTGGCTGCTACGAGCGTGGCTCGTTACGCAATTTAGCTTTTTATTTAGCCAGGCTCTATATCAGGCGAAGCTTGGCCGAGCGGGCTGCCCGACAGAAACAGCCATTCCGGTGGCAGCAGCACCGGTAGCAGTCGCATTGGCCAGCATGGTGTCAAAAATGAGTTCCCGCGCGTCGCAAGCGCATTGGCCGCAGCCAGACGCCAAACCCAACTCGGATTTAAGCTGCTTCACAGTAGTAGCACCGTCGTTAACGGCCTGCCTTACCTGACGCTGGGTGACACCAGCGCAGTTACATACGTACATAAGCACCTCAAAGGGTCTTTCGCGAATCCAATACATGCATAGTAATGCAGATGCGAATCATTATCAATAGTGTTGAGTGTTTTATCTTTCACCTTGCCAGTTGGCCGAAATTTCCTGAGCCGTCCATCTGCGGCGTTGAGATAAACGCTATTGAGCGGTAAATTAGCGAGCTCTTAATAAACCACTATTAACGGAATAAGTCATGGCTGAAACCAGCAGTGCCCGCCCGCAGGAATTCGCCAATAAAGCGGCGACAGATAAAACCTCGGCCGAGTGGCAAATACTGATTAAAAACGCGCTGCTATTCGACGGCACCGGCAGCACACCGGTACAACATGATGTAGCTATCAATAACGGCGTTATTGCCGCTGTCGGGCCTGACCTGCCAATAGAGAAGGCCGCCAGGTTAGTAGACGCTAACGGCCAATGGCTCTCACCGGGGCTGTGGGATATTCACACTCACCTGGATTTAGAAGTGGAACTCGATCCCGGCCTGACCGAAGTCGTACGCCACGGCACAACCACCGCCGTGGTCGCCAACTGCTCCATTGGCGTGGCCTTTGGCCGGCAAAACAAAGATGGCCACGAGCCGATTGTGAGCTGCTTCGCCCGGGTGGAAAATGTACCAAAGCCAGTGCTGCGCAAAGTAGCCGAAAAGATTGATTGGGATACCCCACAAGGGTACCTCGAACACTTTAAGCAAATTCCGCTTGGCGCCAATGTTGTGCCGCTGTTGCCACACTCAATGCTGCGTATTGAAGTAATGGGGCTGGAAAACTGTATTACCCGCGAGCCCACCGAAACCGAACTCGGCAAAATGGAAACACTACTTGATGCCGCCATGGAAAGTGGCTACGTCGGCTTTTCGACCGACGCACTGCCGTTCCACTACCTCTCTGATGATCCGCATCGACAGATTAAAATCCCAACCCACGCAGCTAGCTACGGCGAACTCAAACGACTGACCAATGTAGTACGCAAACGTGAACGGGTTTGGCAGGCGACGCCGCCGAAGGACAGCCCGCTACAGGTGTTTAAAACCTTCTTACTCACCAGCGGCAGATTATTCGGCAAGCCGTTAAAGGTTACTGCCGTGGCGGCGCTCGACGTAGTGACTAACCGTAACCTCGCCCGAATGGGCAACTTGATGACGCGCATTTTGAATTCAAAATTAGTCCGCGGCGATTTTCACCTCCAGGCTCTGGCAGCGCCGTTTAAGGTTTATGCC
>CAJQNE010000296.1 GCA_905479545.1 uncultured Gammaproteobacteria bacterium
CAAACGTTCGATAGCCCGCCGCCGCGCGATAACCTGCCGGGCAACCGTCGTAGCAGTCAGTCGCCGCACATCGGCCACGCTGAGTGCCGCCGCCCGAAAACGAGCCTGAGCGGCCTGTAGTACATAGCGATCGCGTCGGCCAAGACTGACGTCGTAGCTTGCTAAGCCGCCGGCCGCCGTCCCTGCATCGGTGCCGGTGTCATTGCCGGTGAGCACGCTGGTTAATTCCGCCTCAACAAAGGCGTCAAAACGCGGCAGTAAGTCAGCTGCTGCGGCGCGGTCGAGCTGGCGTGCCTGCTCCAGATTGGCCATGGCGATGCCGATGTCTAAATTGCGGGACAGGGCGGTTTCAATGAGGTCGTTCATCCGCGAATCGTTGAAGCCCTGCCACCAGGGTTCGCTTGCGGATTGATCGGTTTCGGAGGTGAGTGTCAGCGGCGACGAATACTGCTCGGGTGTGGTTAATTCTGGTCGCTGTGGCTCGCTGACCGTGACACAGCCAGTGAGCAAGGCTGCAAGCGCAATGGCCGGCAGCGCGTAGGTCGGATTAGGCGAAGCCGTAATCCGACGTGGTTCGTGACGGGATGTCGGATTAAGCCCTGAGAGGCTAATCCGACCTACATTGCCAGTTCGGGATACTTTCCAGATTATCTTCATTGGGTTGCCAACCTATCGGCTGTACCGGCTTCGCTGCCGTTGGCATGTTCTTTTAGTTGCTGGGTTAGCCGTTCGCTGCGATCACTGCGCGGCTTGCCGAAGCGAGCCAAGCCGAGGTAAATCACCGGCGCAAGGAACAAGGTAAAAGCCACGGCAATGCCGAGGCCACCAAACACCACCCAGCCAATCGCATTACGCGCCTCAGCGCCGGCGCCGCCGGATAGGATCAGTGGCAGTGCGCCGAGCATGGTTGATACTAGCGTCATAACAATAGGCCGTACCCGAATCGTCGCGGCCTCGAATACTGCCTCTCGAATGGAGCGGCCTTCGCCGCGGAGCTGGTCGGCAAACTCGACCAGCAAGATGCCGTTTTTAGCGATCAGGCCAATCAGCAGGATCAGGCCGATTTGTGAATAGATATTCAGCGACACGCCCGACTGCATTAGCGCGAACACGGCGGCGGCCAGACCGAATGGCACAGTCAGCATCACCACTACCGGGCTGGTCAGGCTTTCGAACTGGGCGATTAGCACCAGCAACACGATAACCAGTGCAAAGGCGTAGGTCAGCAGCAGTTCGCTGGAGGTTTCCTGCAGTGTCGCCGCCTCGCCCTGCATCACCATATTTACGCCATTTTCCAGCTTGCCATCAGCCAGTCGCCGTATTTCGGCTACCGCGTCGGCCAGTGGCACGCCGGGTTTGATATCAGCCTCAACCTGCATCGCGCGGCGTTGTTCAAAGCGATCCAGCTCGGCCGCAATGCCTTGCTCGACGATATTGGTCAGGCTCGACAGTGGCACCAGCGTGCCATCGCGGGAGCGGACAAAAAGATTCCGTAGGTCGGCGGGAGTACTAATTGCCGAAACCTCGGCTTCCAGCAGGATCGCGATGGATTGATCGCGCACGTTCAGGTCAATCAATTCGTCGCCGCCGACCATCGCCTGCAGTGTCGAGGAAATTTCATCCAGCGACACATCGAGATCGTCGGCGCGTTGGCGGTCGACCTGTAAGGCCAGTTGCGGTTGGGTCGGCTGATAAGAAATATCGGAGTTCGACAGAATGGTCGATTCGGTATCGATGGCCTCGGCGATCCGCCGGGCGACGGCGTAAATTTCGTCGTAGTTGCCGCCCGTCAGCGCTACTTCCAGCCCGCCACGATTACCACCACCGCCGCGCTGGGCCAGTGAGCTACGGCCGAATACTGAAACGCGGGAGCCGGGTATATCGCTCAGTGGCCCCTTTAGTTCGTTAATAATATCCTGCTGATTTCGCTCCCGATCTGCCCAGGGAGCGAGCGTGGCAGTGATGCCGATCCGGTTCGGGTCGTAGCGACCGACCACGGTAAACAGCGAGCTGATCTCACCGCTTTCCGTTAGCGGCAGCAGCACGTCTTCTATCTGGTCGGACTGACGCTCCATAAATTGCAGGCCGACGCCGTCCGGCCCGGTGGCAAATACTTCGATGCGGCCACGATCTTCACTTGGCACCAGCTCGCGGTCGAGCTGGGTGAAACCGAATACCGCTGCTGCTGCCAGGCAAAGGCTGACTAACAGTGTTAGCCAGGGATGATTCAAGCAACTATTCAGCACGCTGGAGTAGGCGCGGATGGCGCGGCCCTTTGGCTTGTCACTCTGTTTCGAATTCGTGGCAAGTTCGAGTCGTGCGGCCATAGCTGGCGCCAGCGTGAGCGCGACAAAAGACGACAAAATCACGGCCAGCGCCATAACGAAGCCAAATTCACGGAATAGCCGACCGGTGGTGGAGGGCAAAAACGATATCGGCACGAACACCGCGACCAGCACGGCGGTGGTCGCCACCACGGCAAAAAATACCTGGTGGGTGCCGATGGCGGCGGCAGCCAGCGGCGGCATACCTTCCGACTGGCGCCGCTGGACGTTTTCCAGCACCACCACGGTGTCGTCAACAATCAGGCCCGCCGCTAGCACCAACGCCAGCAGTGTCAGCAGGTTGATTGAGAAGCCCATTAGCCAGATACCGGCAACGGTGCCGATCAACGCAATGGGTATGCCCGCAGCCGGAATCAAAGTCGCCCGCCAAGAGCCGAGGAATAGCCAGATGGTGCCGATAACGACGCAGGTAGTAATCAGCAGAGTGATGAATACTTCGGTGACTGAGCTGCTGACGAATACGGCGTCGTCGGAGGTGACGACGAGTTCGGTGTCGTCGAAGCGTTCATTCAGTACAACCAACTTGGCGCGTACCGCTTCGGAAATTTGAATGGTGTTGGCCTGTGCCCGTCGGACAATGCCCAAACCGATTACCGGCTTGCCGTTGTAGCGAAGCAGGTTTTCGGCGTCGGCTGGCGCCAGCATTACGTCAGCGACATCACCCACCCGCACGGCCCGACCATCACTTGCCTGCTGACCATTATTGGTCTGCGTGCCCGCGCTGATCACCACGTCTTTGACGCGCTCCGGAGTGGAGGCCACGGCTTCCGCGCGTACTAGTAGTTCCTGATCACCCGAGCGGTAGCTACCGGCCGGTACATCAAACGGCGCTTGTCGCAGCGCATCGGCGACATCCTGCACCGTCAGGCCAAAGCGGTTTAGCCGCAGCGGATCGATGGCCACCCGCATCTGCTGCTGGCGGGTGCCGAATTCCTGCACCGCAGCCACGCCGTCGATCGACTGGATTTCCGGCAGGATGTCGGTTTCGATAATGCGCGTCAGTTCATCCTCGCGGTAGGAATCACCGATTACCGCCATGGTCATAATCGGGTTGGCGTCTTCGTCGGCTTTGGCGACAAACAGGTTTTCGACTCTGTCCGGCAAGTCGCGGACTACCCGGCTAATGGCTTCGCGTACGTCGGAAGCGGCGATATCCAGATCAGTACCGGCTTCAAATTCGATGTTCAGACGGCTGTTGTTTTCTTCACTGGCGCTGTTGATTTCACGCACTCCGGAGACCCGGGCCGCAGCGCCTTCGAGCACACGGGTCACTTCGGCGTCCATGGTCTCCGGTGCCGCGCCCGGATAGCTGGCGCGAACCTGCACGATGGGTCGCTCGACGTCCGGCAGTTCGCGGACATCAATGCCAAGCAAGGCGGCCAGACCGGCGATAACGATTAGCAGGTTCATCACCGCAATCAGCAGTGGTCGGCGTACCGCGAGCTCCGGCAAGCCGCCGGCGGTAACCTTCATCGTGCGGCTCCGTTAACTGCCGAGCTGCTGCTGTCTTTAGAGTTTTCCGCCGTAAGCTGAATTTCACTACGCCCCGTTCGCCCTGAGCCCGTCGAAGGGTTTAAAGGCTGGACTGCTGGTTGCTCCCGAGCGGAGTCGCGGGGCTTAACCTTAACGTTGTCATTGCTACCTCCCGCCTTTTCACCGGCCCCGTTATCCAGGTTCACAGCTGTAACCTCAGCACCTTCACGAACCTTATGCACCCCTTCGGCAATAACCAGCGAATCAGCAGTCAGCGGTGCACGGACTAATACCTGGCCATCTTTGCGGGCAATAATCGACAGCGATACGCGCTGCGCTTTGCCGTCGCGCACAGCCCATAGATAGGCACCGTCGCCGCCCCAAACAATGGCCGCCTCGGGCACGGCCGGGAATTGCTGGCCGGGCACGGTGAACTCCACCCGGAAGCTCATGCCGGGCCGCAGGCGGTCGTCTCGATTATCGATAACTGTGCGCACGGTAAGGCTACGCGAGGTGGCGTTCAGGCTGCTGTCAGTAGTGAGTACTCGCGCCTCCAGCGTCTCGTCCGGGTAAGCAAACGGCCGGACGGTCAGGCGCTCGTTGGCTTTGATCTGCCGAAATGCCTCTTCCGGCGCGGCGAAGTCGACATACAGTTCGCTGCGGTCGTCCAGTCGGGTGATTTCAGTCTGGGCGTTAATGCGAGCACCGGGGTCGATATTGGTCAGGCCAACGTGGCCGGCAAACGGTGCCCGCACGGTGCGCTTTTCCATTGCCAGCTCGGCTTGCTGCTTCTGCAGGTCGGCGCTTTCTACGGCGATTCGTCCGGCATCCACCTGGCTAGCAGAAATTGCACCGGGTACCTTAATTCGCTCATAACGGCGGAGTAACTGCTTTCCATCTCTCAGGGCTACCGCCGCACGCTGAATGGCCAGTTGCTCTTCGCGGGCGTCCAGTTCCAGCAATACCTGGTCGGCAAACACTCGATCACCGGCGGCGAATCTCACGGCAGTGACCTCGCCGCCGGTATCCGGATAAATCACCGCGGAGCGTCGAGCTCGTGCCGTGCCGATGGCCTTCACGACTACCGAGTCGGTTTCCATTTTGATTGGCTGGGCGATGACTTTGACCGGCGGGCTGGCAGCTTTAGGTTTATCGGTTGGGTCGCTGTCTTGCGAACAGGCACCGAGTGCGGCGACGAATATGACAGCCGACATACCAGCCGATAGGCCGACCTTGGTTATGCGTTTAGTTAGCGGCATTTATTGGCTTCCTGCGTTGCGACGATCCACCGCCGTGCGGAGCTCGGCACTGTAGGTGGAACTGACCGGCAGTGTTTTGCCGCCGACCTCGACGCTACGTGTGTCGATGCTATTCAGATGATCCATATTGATGATATGGCTGCGATGAATTCGCTGGAACGGCGGGCAGGGCAGTTGCGACGCCCATTGCGACAACGGGCCGGCGGTGAGTAGTTGCTGGCTGGTGGTGCGTACAGCGACATAATCGCCATCCGCGGTGAGCGACAGAATATTGCGGGTGGCGACAAGCTCGCGGTGACCGCGGTCGGTTGGTATCGCGACGATCGTATCGTGCTGCCGGGCTTGCAAGGCCGTGACAGCACGCTCGGTGGCGGTTTTAAACCGCTCAAAACTGAACGGCTTAACCAGATAGTCGGCGACACCGTGAGTGAAACCTTCTACTGCTCTGGCCGCATAGGCGGTGGTGACAATAACGACCGGTGGCTTGGCGAGCGTCAGCAGAAAATCAAAACCATCCTGCTGTGGCAGGCCAAGATCGAGAAACAACAAGTCGACGGGTTCGCTGCCGAGAATGCTGGCGGCGGTGGATGGCGCTGCGGCACTGCCGACTACCTCAAACTCGGCAAGCTTGCCGAGGTAATTCTCGAGAATACGCCGTGCCGGTGCCTGGTCTTCGAGAATAAAGCAACGGGTGCTCATGCGGGTTCTCCTGTTACGGTCAACACCACACGGAACAGGCCGTCACCGGGAATTACCTGCAGACTGTGGCGATTCGGGTAGAGCAGGGCTAAACGGCCGCGTAGGTTATTCAAGCCAATGCCACCATTCGTATCGTCAGCCGCTTGCTGCGGCTCGACAGGGTTTTCCGCCACAAACGTAATCGAATCGGCTTCTATGCGCAGTTGGAAATGAATATTCGCTGGCGTTTCCTGTACGACGGCACCGCCGTGCTTAAAGGCGTTTTCGACGATCGGCACAATTAATAACGGCGCAATCCGTCGGCCCTGTGGCGAGCCGGTAATGTCGAATGAAATAGCCGCCCGTTCGCCAATGCCAATTTCCTGCAACACCACATAAGCCTGCAGTATTTCAATTTCACGCTCTAACGGCGCCGAGGCTTCTTCTGACTCATAGAGTGAATAGCGCAGAATATTCGCAAGCATCAAAACCATTTCCGGCGTTCGTTCGTGCTGCTCCAGCGCCAGGCTATAGAGATTGTTTAGGGTATTGAGAATCAGATGGGGATTGAGCTGCGATTTTAACGCGGCCAGCTCGGCTTCGTTCTTCAATTCTGCCAGTGCGCTAAGGCTGCGGCGTGATTCCAGATGGTCGTACATCGCGACCATTGCGGCGATTGAGAACGAGGCAAATAAGGCCTCCAGAGCAGCCCAGCGCAGACCGTTCATCGTTACCTGGATTTTCGGATTATCAGCAGCCATTAACAACGGATCGAGAACTACTTCTTCAATAACCGCGATAGTGGCGACGCCGACTATGCAGAACAATAAGAAGCTGCCGGCCCGGCCCCGATACAACAGCTTGGGCATGGCAAAAAATACGATCAAAGCCGCCAGTAATGCACCGCAAGCCGCCTCTGCCAATTGCTGGCTTGATAGCCGCAATTCACCTCAGCCAGCGTCGCAACCAGCAGATAAAGCGCTACTGCGATGGCGAAAAATACAGCTCGCTCCAGTCGTGATGGTTTTTCAAACAGTGACTTCAAGGCGTCGCCAGCTTTCAGTGGGTTAACGACAACTACGATACGCCATGCGGCGAGCCTGCCAAGAGTCACTTTCGCCGAACCTCGGCGGCCTCTCGGTGAGGCGGAAATTTATCAATTTCGTCGATGCAAACGGCCATTTGGTCGACGCTGACCGGGCGTTTGTGGCTGGTCAGCGCGGGTTTCTCGACTGCCGATAGCTGCTGCGATAAAAAGGCGCAGCAGCGACCGGTCGAAGGGCCGCTTTTAGGTTTGGCTGACCTGGGGCAGCGGGTGCTTGCGCATCAGGCGGCGGATATTGAACAGCATGAAAGTGAAAAAGCCACCGGGGAAGTGTCGCGCCATGAAGGCCGTAAAGCGTGCACTACCGCCAGAAATAACCATCCAGCGTCCGCGGTCGATGCCGTTGAGAATATCGTCGCAGGCATAGTCGGGGTCTAGTGATCCGGCAATATCTTTCAGTGCCAGCGAGATAGGGCTGGCGTTGCCAGGTGTGCGCTCGGCTGTTACCAGTGGCGTTTTTACCTCGGGCGGGCAGACACAGGTGATGCCGATACCGAGCGGTTCATACTCATAGCGAAGCGAGGTTGCCAGCCCCACCACGCCAAACTTGGAAGCGCCGTAAGCGGCGTAACCATAGTTGCTAACAAGACCAGCCATCGAGGCGATCAGTGCTAGTCGGCTACCCGGCTGAAGGTGTGGCATTACTGCTGCGGCGAAGTGGCAAGAGCCATTCAGGTTAATGTCGATAACGCGGCGGAATTTTTCGCAACGCATCTCGGCAAAGGTCTTGTTGATGGCAATGCCGGCCGAATTTACGGCCAAATCGGGTGCGCCAAAGGTTTGCACCGCCTGGTTCACAGCCTTCACTACTGCAGTTTCATCGGTCAGGTTTGCTTCGGCAAACTGCCAGTGGCCATTGCCGTCGGCTGCGGCCTGATCGAGCAATGCCCGCATCTCGTCCTTTACCGCCAGATCCACAGCGCTGACCTTTCCGCCACGACGGAGCAATCGCTGAGCTAAGCCAAGACCAAGGCCGCTACCGCCGCCGGAAATAATACTGTGCTGCCAGTTTTTCATTGGTTGTTCCTCACATATCGCAAAAGATATTTCATTCGTTATTCAGCAACCAGCTACCGTCGAGTGAAATTCGTTGGCTGCCGTAGTTGTTTGCCGGAGTGGTCAGAGTAGAGCTGTGAGCACTTGGGCGCTTGACCTTTTGCGAGTCGCTATTTGATATTTTGCGAGCGTTGATTTACGACTTGAGTAACCAATGAAGCAGCTACTATTACAGATAAACGCTATCGCTATCGATGTTGCTTTTTTGTGATTAGTCCGGCGTCAGGCCGCTGGCTATTTTTAAGCCAAATTTCAAAGTGACGTGTTGAACGCAGTCGATGGCGGCCTAACTTTTCCAACTTGTTCGAAAGTCGCTGGGGGTTTGGTTGAAATGCTTTCTAAAAGCGGATGACATGTGACTGTGGCTAGAAAACCCTGACTCAAAAGCGATGCTCGTAATGTCTTTGTTGGAGTTCGCTAACATCCATTGAGCACGTCTAAGTCGCTGCTCAATGATGTATTGGGCTGGCGTTTGGCCAAAAGCTCGGCGAAATGCGACAAGAAAAGTATTTGTGCTCATTTCTGCAAGGTTGGAGAGGTGAGCGAGGGTTATTGTTTGGCTAATGTGGCTATGGATGTAAGCCCGCATGTCTTGCATGCCGACTTTATCGAGGAACGCATGGTTGCGCGCTGAGCTTTTCTCAGAGGCTTGTCCGTAGGTTTGGAAGAGGTGTAAGCACAAAGCGCTTCGGGTTGACTCGCTCAGTAGCGCCGAGATGTCGTCATTGTGCTCGGTGGCATCGACAAGTTTTCGCACTGCGTGGTAACAGAACTCATCCCGGACACCGTGTAATGGCGTTATTTCTCCGAATTCGACATCGTTAGATACCAGATCACCGATAACTGACGAGTCCATGAAAAACACGCCGTACTCGACGTCATTCCCTTGGGCACGGCTTGCGTAGCGTGAGTTAGCAGGAACGATCCAAATTTCGCCGACATTCGCTGGCGCAAATGACATGCCTTGACCGTCAAGCTCTGTCTCAAGCGCAGTCATTGTGCCCCCCCCCATATGGACAATTACGGCATGTCGGGAATCGTTGATGGCCCATTCGACCCCGCTGGAAATATTTTCCTTCGTTGATACCAATTCGCAGCCGCTCCAGGAGGCGTTACGTTCGGTTTTGTTTATAGCTTTTGGGCTGTCATTTTTACTCATAACTCAACGGCGAGCGGGAGAATTCACAAACGAAAGGAGAATTTGAAAGCATAATTTCTACGTTCTATCTTAGGATGATTGTAGCCGGTTTTTACTAATTTTTTGGAACGGCTCTGATGTGCAAGTCAGCTCTGTATTCAGTTACTAAGGAGAGCGAATATGAAGAATACTATTGACGGGAAAGTGGTGGTTATTGCCGGGGGAGCGAGAAATCTTGGCGGTTTGCTAGCACGCGATTTCGCAGAGAACGGCGCCAAAGCAGTGGCCATTCATTATCATAGTGATAGCGCCAAAAAAGCAGCTGAAGAAACACTCGATGCGGTTAAAGAGCGTGGTGCCGATGGGTTTATTATTCAGGGCGACCTTAGCAAGCCTAAAGAGAATGCCCGGCTTTTTTCGGAAACTAAAGGGAAGTTTGGTAGTGTCAATATCGCCATTAACACTGCTGGCATGGTACTCAAAAAATCTATTGACGATGTCACGGAGGCTGAGTATGACAAGATGTTCGACGTAAATTCGAAGGCCGCATTCTTTTTCATCAAAGAAGCTGGCAAGGCGCTCTCCGACAACGGCAAACTGGTATCCGTAGTTACATCTCTTCTCGGTGCTTATACGGATTCTTATTCAACCTATGCAGGTGCAAAAGCACCGGTGGAGCATTTTACCCGGGCGGCATCGAAGGAACTGGGTGCCCGAGGCATTTCCGTTACGGCTGTCGGCCCAGGCCCAATGGATACTTCGTTTTTCTATGGTCAGGAAAGTAAGGAGGCGCAGGAATACCATAAATCCGCAGCGGCGCTGTCTAATTTCAGTAAGACCGGTTTAACGGATCTGGAAGACATTGTGCCGTTTATTCGTTTTCTGGCGTCTGATGGTTGGTGGATCACCGGCCAGACGATTTTGGCGAACGGTGGCTACACTACAAAATAGACTGACCACCCATTCACCACAACAAGGGGGGAGTTAACAATGCGAACCATCTTCATAATTGCGGCCGGCTTCGCGCTATTGCTAACGCTTGTATTTGTAATTCACCTTGTCAGCCGCGCTAATCGGGAAGCAACAGCGAAGGCCGCGCTCGCATTTCTGCCCGTTTGGTTTACGGCAGCGGCGTACAACATGTGGGTGGGTGTTAGTCATGCCGGATATTCGGTGTTGGAAGAAGCTCCCATATTCGCGATCATCTTTGCACTGCCCGCAGTATTGGCTGTGTTTCTCTGGAGAAGATTTTCCACCGCTTCGTAGGCTAGCGCTGGAGTGAAAAGTGAATAGCTTGCCGTATTCAGACCCGTTTGAGCATGTCCTGGTCGATCGGCTAGCTGGCTGGTCGACCGTCCAGGTTATGGAATGGGCAGTGAAAACAGGGCGTCACCTGACAGATGTTAACGATTTCACCCAGCAGTTAGCGACGCGAATGTTAGAAGTCCATGCGCCTATCATTCGGTTGCGTTTATCGATTAGAACCGATAACAAGCACACGCCGGGATGGTCTGCAGTGTGGCAGCTTGGGCAACCCTTCGAACCAGACCGAATAGCCAGGCCGGGCTTTCTTAAGCGCAGTAGTTACCTTTTGTCGCCGTTGTCGGTAGTGGATAAAACACAAAAGCCTTACCGTGTGCAGCTTGATGGCGATAATATTTCTGACGCCCATGCAATTTTGAGAGAACTAGCCGCTCAAGGGGCTACCGACTACATTGCGTTGCCGCTTGATATTGTGTCGTATGGGTTAGCCAGTATCGCGCTGGTGACTGATAGAATTGGCGGGTTTACGGATGAAGATATCAAAAAATTCTCAGTGCTAAATGAAGTTGTGGCACCCACATTTGAGGCGGTTTACTTACTCCGCCATACAGCGCGAACTGATTATTATGAATAACCAACCTTCCATCGCCACCGCACTACTACGGCCAATGTCGCGTCGGAATTCTGACGAATCGCACCGGGCCGCCACGCCACTCGAGTTGTTGTTCGACTTGGTATCGGTTATTGCCATTGCTGTGGTGCCTATTGGTAACGCCCATTTGCAACTGCACAGTCCATCAATATATAGATGGATTCGGGATGCAGCCTTCTCACTAAAGTTAATGTGGAAATTTAAAATCGCATTGACCAAAACTTCATTGAGGGAGTGCTTATTAGGTTTGTGATAGAAACCTGTGGTAGATGCCAAAATATGCCACCATTAATAATGAGCGGTTCACACTCCTCTCTGGCCGACGTGATTGGTGAAACATGGTGTAATGTAAGGGATGTCA
>CAJQNE010000297.1 GCA_905479545.1 uncultured Gammaproteobacteria bacterium
GGCTCGCAAGCCTGGAGCCGATTAATAGCTTAGTAAACTCTGCATGTTCCCCGAACGCCTTGCATGAGGGGCGATTTTGGAACGAAGGCTGAAAGCCGTAGTGGAAAAATTGTCCCTCTCCATGCAATTGTTATATACAAATTGCCTTGATTTAGGGATGGCGCGCCAGCCGAACTGAATACGCACCTAAGCTCTTAACTCTTAGCTAAGATGACAGCTGCAGCCATAGACAACACTATGGCGACAGTAGGTGGAAACGCCAGTGCCAAAACACTGAACAGAGCCACGAACTCAACCGCATGGAGCCTCGAACTTGCTGAACTTATTGATTTTGTAGTATCCATGATACTCCTCCGTCAACGTGGCCTAAGTCTTATATGTTGCCAGGAAGAAGGCCGCCCAGACTTTTGCTGCTTTTTAGCAACCGGCACTAGTGGAAGCAGCAAACCTGGCCGGACGGTTCACGCCGCTGCACTTAATACTAGAGCAACGACGGGAGTTCGATTTACTTTGGGCTATTGGCGGAAATAACCTTGTGGCATTCCTTACACATTACTAGCTCATACTGTCCATTGTCCCCGACAGTATGCTCATCAAAAGCGACATCAAAACCTCGCTCGCTTTCGCAGTATGGACATTTCGGATTGTAATCTAAATCACGGACGTAGTTGCTCATTTCGTTCCTCAGTTTCTATGATGGTAGGTTTGGATATAACGCCTTGGTTCAGGGGCGAATTTTGGAACGAAGGCGCAGCCGTAGTGGAAAAATTTGTCCAAGGAGCGCAGCGACTGAGCCAGCAACCAATTGTTAGCTTTCATCTGCTACCGCCTCAGTTTCTTTCGACGTAACAAACGCTCGGTGCGGGCTACATGAACGATAAAAACTAAGCTACCCTCTTCACGATAAATCACGCGACAAGGCGGTTCGATTATCTGCCGATACCGCCAACTCTTGTACTCAGGCAGCTTAGAACCCAATTTCGGGTGTGCTTCCAAATGATCCGTATGCTCAAATATACGTTTAACTAATTTTCGCGCGGCACTTGGATTTTCAAGAGCTATATAATCCGCTATTGCATCCAAATCTGAAAGTGCCGGTTCCGTCCAAATTACTTCAGCCATCTAGACATTTTAAACTTGGCTTCTTTCTGTGTAAGAGTACGTTCCTCTTCGATAGCCCGCTCTCCGCGGGCAATTCCTTCAAGCAAGGACATACGGTCAGTGAGCCGATCGAAACTCTCGACATCTACCAAATAGGCAGATGGCAATCCATGTTGGGTAATAAGTATAGGCTCCTTCTCCTCTGAAATTTCAGACAGAAGATCAGTGGCTTTTCTCTTTAAAGTAGTAACGAGTTCAGTACGCATGGAGTGATACTATAGTGACACTCCATGCGATTGCAAGCTGAATATGAGAGCTAACGCCTTGCATGAGGGGCGATTTTGGAACGAAGGCCGAAGGCCGTAGTGGAAAAATTGTCCCTCTCCATGCAATTGTTAGAGGTTGACGGTAGAGGCTGGAATATGAAGTTTTGATGCGAATGTGCGTTGCCCAATAGATTGAAAAAACTCTGCGAAATTGATTGCCGCTTTTATTGCCTCATCACCTACTTCCTTCCAAAGTAAGTCAGCTTCTGAGGGTTTCCAATCCTTCACGGCCTCCTCATATGTACCAGAGGCAAAGCCTGAATCCCTGTTCATTTGTTCAAAGTTAAATTTTCCTTGGCGCTCGTAAGGATTTTCAAACCTACGAGCTAAGTGCTCTGCGAAGTTCGTTGATTCCCCCATGGCTATGTACCCGCGAGCGTTCGCGAAATATTCGAACGTGAATTCATAGACCTGATCTTCGCCCGTTTCCGCCAGTTTGAACTCTGGAACGATAGTTACGGTTAACGACCCTTCATTCATTCCGCGCATCCGATGCCGAGACTGTTTTAAATACGCACCTTCAATACGCTGCTGAGTTATGGGTGAGCGGAGGCTGAAAGATTCAGGGAATACCAAATATATACAATCACTAGGTAATTGAAATGACTCTACCTCAATCTCGGACAATTCGCGTTCTGACCCGGCATCCTCATAAAGCCCAGGAACCAAAAAAATGTTTTGCCCATAACGCATGAAATCTGAAAGTGAGTAAGCTATTTCCTCCGTCATACCTCTCGGCAGATGGTATAGATCTTCCAAGCTCGTATCTTCTTCCAAACACGACAACCAGCCGATTGGATGTAGCATAGATTTCAACCTCTAACGCCTTGGTTCAGGGGCAAATTTTGGAACGGAGGCGTAGCCGTAGTGGAAAAATTTGTCCAAGGAGCGTAGCGACTGAGCCTGCAACCAATTGTTAGGCTCATAAGCCTAGCTGCTTGAGTGATCTTCATCAACTATGCACATGACCTGCTTACGGAATTCCATCGGATCCACGATGCTTGGTATCGGGGTCTTGCCGCCACCAGTGCCGCCGACAATAACCGTGCCGAAGCCAAATATTCTTCCAAATATGCTTTGATCAATATTGAAGCTTTCTACTTTATTATGATTCAGTTCAATAGTGCTACGCCGAATGAATCCTACTTTGGCTATTACGCGCTTATTTGTTACAGCTAGTTCAGTTGATATTTTGAAAAGTACAGCCTTGACGAAACTAAACAACGCGAAGGTTATAAGTAGCGCTGCAAACATCCATGCCGCCGGACTTTCTTCCGCTGACGCACCTGAGTTAATTACACTTCCAATAATGAACATAGCAACACTAGGCACAAATATGAACCAGTGGACTTTACCCTCATGAACTAGATATTCATTGGGCATCAAGTTATTTTCGATGTAACTCATTCTGGGGTTTCCTTTGAGGTTCAATAATGGGCCTAACGCTTAGGTTCAGGTGAGCGCGAAGCGCCAAGGAGCGCAGCGACGCAGCCCCATGAAGCGAAGCCGCAGGCGTAGCGTAATGGGGGTCACCTGCAACCGATTGTTGGGTTGCGGGCGATGTTGAAATAGCACAATAACGTTAGGCAAAAACATACACCCCCGAAAAAATGTGTGGCTCTAGCCAGAAAATAACCTAGACCGAACCCATAAACTTAAAGGTTACACCGGTTGACTGAATTGGCAAACCACCAACCCTAAAGACTAGCTTTCCTGCTGCCAAACCAAATTATTACCGAGAGCGAAACCCAGCTCGTTAAGCGAGAAAACAACCGAAGCTGTTCCAGAAGAATAGGATTAAGCAACAAGCCTTCTGGATGACCAGAAAATCGATTTACCTAAAATGCCGCCCGGCTACCCAACGCTTTGCTTCAGTTGCAGCCCAACGGGCCGAGCGAAGCGAGTTTTTGGAACGGAGCGCCGAAGGCCGTAGTGGAAAAAATGTCAACTGCAAGCAATTGTTGGGGAGCATTAGCTAAGTTTTACCAGCAGCCCGAGTAGCGCTACGCCAATTCCTACTAGCCATACTACGGCTTTGTTCTGTTCATACCAAAATTCTAAACCTCGGCTTTTTTCCGGGGGAACCATGCTGAGTTCAGCTTCAATGTGTGATTTGATAAATTGCTTCATTCTTGTTCTTTTTCGACTTGAATCATAGAGTGATACATTCTCCGGAAAACCTCTCCCCATCAAGTTTCTATCTATCCTTTCCATTTCCGAGTAAGCCCGATCGACATTGCTACAAAGCATGAGATCTAGGTCTGCGAGTAGCTCCGCAATATCGGTTTTTCTCTCTTTTGCTTGATGGACGGCATGCTCAATTTCATCAAGGCAGATTTTCTCGATAAATGGCTCTATGTAGCCCTTCCAAAAAACGATCCTAGGCGATCCAGTAAACAGAATTCCTTCGTAGCTAATTAACCGCCCATCGAATCTTGATATTTGAAATGGTTTTCCGGATTGCAAAAAAGCCCAAGGCGTTATTTGAGACACTTGTAGCTGTCTAAATTGATCAGTGATCCGCTTCTGATATTTCGGACGTAGTGGGCTTGTCATATTGGTTGATTATGCTCCCCAACGCCTTGCATCAGTTGCACCGCGCAGCGGCAAGCGAAGCGCAGCCCTTGGAACGAAGGCTGAAAGCCGTAGTGGAAAGGGTGTCAATTGCATGCAAATGTTATATACGCAAATGACGCACATACTGACCAATGAAC
>CAJQNE010000298.1 GCA_905479545.1 uncultured Gammaproteobacteria bacterium
TATTATGACCATTAGCAAGAATCGGTTCATCACCAGTACGCGAGCTGGCGGCGGTGTTATTTTGTGCCTATTTTGGTATTTTGGACAGCCTCGTTGGGTTGCAGGTTAAAGCCCTCTCTATAGCGAAGCGTCTTTATAGGCTTTTAGCACAGCATTCATTCTCGTCTGCCATCCGCTGCCTTGCTCTCTGTACCAAGCAAGAACTTCGGAATCCACACGAATCGCTATCTGTTCTTTACGCTCGCTGGCTCTCAACCTTGGGCGGCCGCGTTTGGCTCTGAGCTCTTGCACACCTTTATGGGGCGTTGCCTCACTCCAGAAATTATCCACCGCTTTCGGATCATTCGCGTCATAAGGCGCTTCAGTGGTTTGGGAATGCTTTGAAATAGGCTTCTCGTTCATAGCGTGTGGCCTCGCGGCATGAAATGAGTCGGGGTTCGTCTTCGTTATCTACCCATACTAGAAAAACAACTTTCGTATTTAGCCAGCACAAGCTAACTAACCTTTCTTCGCCGTAATCCTCACTATGATCTTCTCTAGTAAGCATCGGCCAATCAAATACGTCGTAACAATCCGCTAAATCTATGCCATGCTTTGTCAGGTTAAGTTGGCGTTTGGCGGAATCAAAAGTCATGTTTATTATTGTATATGCAATAAATAGTCTGAGCAATGTAATATTTGGCAAGGTGGTGCTGCAACCCAACAATTGCTTGCAAGGGACACCCTTTCCACTACCGCTTCGCTCTCGTTCCAAGGGCTCCGCTTACGCTACGGCCCTTCGGGCTGCCCCTGAAGCAAGGCGTTCGGGGAACATGCAGAGTTTACTAAGCTATTAATCGGCTCCAGGCTTGCGAGCCAATCGCTCAACCCAGTTTCTCGGGTACGGCTTCGGTGCGTTAAATTAGCATTCGAAAAGAACGTAAAAACGCTCAGTGGTAACGAGCCTTAGTAAAAATCAGCCCAATATTGAAAACTGCTTGGCATATTCTATTCAGCTGCTATTGTTGAGTTTAAGTTTTAGGGCAGGCAAGTCGCCACAGCTTTAGCCAACATCAACCAGTGAACCATTAAGGCGGAAGGGGAGTATTTTGAGATCTGTAGTCATAAGCCAAACCGGTTCGAAGCTCACTAGGTTTCAGTGGCGCATGTCCCCGAACAATTGGTTGCAGGTGACACTCTTTCCACTACGGCTACGCCTTCGTTCCAAGAGCTCGCTTCGCTCGGCCCGTTGGGCTGCACCTGAACCAAAGCGTTAGAGGGGCGAATTCAAGCCATACTTGCACACCGTCGCGAATATGCATATATTGTATGCATGAAAATCGAATGGGATTCAGGCAAAGCTGCTTCAAATATAACCAAGCACGGTATTGATTTTGAGGAAGCATCAACAGCACTCCTCGATCCGATGGCTCTGGCAAGCGAAGATACAGATTCCGAAGGTGAGGCTCGCTGGGTAATTATTGGCATGAGCCAAAAAACTCGCTTACTTACCGTCGTTTATACCGTTCGCTTCGAGGATTCCATTCGAATCATTTCAGCCCGAAAAGCTACTCGGAAAGAGGCAAAATATTATGCGTAAAGAATATGATTTCTCTAAAGCCAAACGTGCCAGCGAAGTTCCACACTTAGCTAAGTTACAAGAAGAAGCTAAAGGTAAGAGCCGAATCACCATCATGCTTGATAATGATGTGTTGTCGTCATTTCGCGAGGAAGCGGCCAAAGAAGGCGTGGGTTACCAAACACTTATCAACAAAACACTACGCCAGTGTCTGGGAAATGAGCCGCTGAACGAAGCTCTGCTTAGAAAGGTATTGCGTGAAGAACTTCATTCTCATTGAGTCTCGCGTCTCCCTCTAACAATTGCTTGCAGCGGGACAATTTTTTCCACTACGGCCTTCGGCACTTCGTTCCAAAAATCGCCCCTGAAGCAAGGCGTTCGGGGAACATGCAAAGTTTACTAAGCTTTTAATCGGTTCCAGGCTTGCTGGCTAATAGCTCATTCCAGCTTTCTGGGTACGGCTTCGGTACGTTAAATTCGCATTCGAAAAGAACGTAAAAGCGCTCAGTGGTAACGAGCCTTAGTAAAAATCAGCCAAATATTGAAAACTGCTTGGCATATTCTATTCAGCTGCTATTGTTGAGTTTAAGTTTTAGGGCAGGCAAGTCGCCACAGCTTTAGCCAACATCAACCAGTCAGCCACTAAGGCGGAAAGAGGCATCTTTGAAACCAGCAGTCATAAGCCAAACCGGTTCAAAACTCACTAGGTTTCAGTGGCGCATGTCCCCGAACAATTGGTTGCAGGTGACATTCTTTCCACTACGGCTACGCCTTCGTTCCAAGAACTCACTGCGTTCGGCCCTTCGGGCTGCACCTGAACCAAAGCGTTAGGTGCCATATCATGATCTCTACAGAACTGAGGAACTACACATGAAAAAATTTATTGCAGCTGGTTTATTGCTTATGAGTTTCAGCGCTTACTCGCAGCTGATGGCTCATTGGACTGGAAAAAGTCGAGGTGTAGTTTCAGTCACCGGTATAGCCGGATTCAATTGTGAATACCGCTATGGAGGCGACACTTTTTGG
The DNA here is from genome assembly GCA_905479545.1 of uncultured Gammaproteobacteria bacterium. Taxonomy (GTDB): domain Bacteria; phylum Pseudomonadota; class Gammaproteobacteria; order CAJQNE01; family CAJQNE01; genus CAJQNE01. Next base: position 2,585 of record CAJQNE010000298.1, read on the forward strand.
GTTTTTCAAGAGGGTTTCTGCAGAGCAAGCATTCCAATTCGCTAGGGTAAAGTAATGACGAAAAATTTCAAAAAAATTGATAAAAAAGAAATTCATTCATATAGCCCAGAAAGAGCAGCTCCGGCAACTCGTAGGTTTTTAGAAATTAGAGAACAGGGAGGGGAACCAATAATTCTAGAATCCGGTGACGGACAATTGCAGGTTTATAATGTTTCGGTTCCGGAAACTCGTGAATTAGTTAACCGGCTCACGGGTTACGCTTGGGTGTCTCAAGGATAAGGCTACGTCATATGGCTTCAATAATTAGTAAATCTATACTTTTAGCTCTCTTTCTGAGTGCGGCAAATGCTTTTGCATTCCCTGTTCAGGATTACGAGGCGCGGCTTAACAAAGATAAAAACTCTCAAGAAACTGTTGAAATATACGTTTTGGGTCTTGGCACTGGTTACGCGTGGAGCAACACAGTGCTTGAAAACGAAGGTAGACCACTGCTCTATTGCCAGCCCAGAACTCTTAGCCTTACCAATGAAAACTATATCCGGATATTGGATGCCCATATTGCTCGAATACGTGAGTATCGATCGGATGTAGTTCAGCTTCCCGTCGCTTTTGTTCTTCTTCGTGGGTTAGTTCATACATTCCCATGCAGGAGCTAAAACCAGTTGGCACCTAACAATTGCATGGAGAGGGACAATTTTTTCCACTACGGCCTTCGGCACTTCGTTCCAAAAATCGCCCCTCATGCAAGGCGTTGGGTAGCAGGTCAAGCATTGCTGAAAATCCGTCAATGACGTATAGTTAAAATATGCTAACTGTCGTTGAAACTCTCACCTTCTCAAAACTCTGTAAGGATTATTGGTCTGAGGCCGAACGGCAGAATTTTGCAGCGTGGATTGCCGCTAACCCAGAAGCAGGTGATGTAATTTCTGGTTCTGGCGGGTGT
>CAJQNE010000299.1 GCA_905479545.1 uncultured Gammaproteobacteria bacterium
GCTGGTGGATTGTTCGGTGGCTCTCGTTTGGGCACGACGAAGATTCAACGGGGCTTTTTCGTCGGCTTTACCGGATTCAATAAATTCGACAAATGTCTGCACTTTGTCGGCCACCAGCTGAGGTTTTCCCAACGGCAACCAGTGGCTGCCCTCAACATTGAACCGCCAAAGACGAGGCGCCCACTGTGGCAGGTCATCGAATAAACGCGGGCTAACGAAGCGGTCGTTAGTCGGCACCAATAACTGCACCGGAACAGTGGTTTTCCGCGGCTGTGGTTTGAACACATGCGAGAGGATATTGGCCCGGTATAAATTAATGCCCTGTAGACCATCCGCAAGCTGACTGGGGGCGGCAGGCGCTTCAATACCTTCCGCTCGTTTCAGCAGTTTATGCCAGCGGTTATTGAGCGCGGTTTTCCACAACAGCGGTGCCAGCAACGGCAAATGAAACGCCAGGATGTACCAGGAGTTGGCAACTTGCCGAAGCACTTTTGGCAAGCCTTTTATCGGGCTGGTTCTCAGCGTATTCGTCAGCCACGCACCGGCATGATCAAGCGACGGCCCGGAAATGCTGGTGTAAGAAGCAATGCGATGGGCGAATGCCGGGTCAGTAACCGCATCCCAACACTGGATAGAACCCCAGTCATGCGCCAGCACATGCACGGCTTTTGTCGGGCTTATATCGTCGATAACCGCCTTAAAGTCAGCCATCAGTTCGGTAATTGCATAACGGCTAGCATCAGAAAATGCCTGCGATTGACCTGCGCCACGGACATCGTAGGCCACTACATGAAAGTGTTTGGCCAACAGCGGCGCACAGCGGTCCCATACATGGCTGGCATCCGGATAGCCGTGCACCATCAGCACAACCGGCGCATCGGCTTTTGGCCACTCACGCACATGCAGCTTAACGCCGTTAGCGTCGAGCATTCTGCTGGTGGAGCCAGTTTGCTGATTGGGTGCAAGTAGTGATGACATAGCAATATTTTTAAATCGACTAACAGTGAGTGGCTTAGTTTAAACTGTAACATTGAGTAATGTCACATTAATTCTGCATTAATGCTCTGGAGTTTCGTTGTTTTTGGCCCGCACTAAGCAGCGCGACTGGGCTGTAAAAGCTTATGTACTGCGGTTCTAAAACAGTTATTAGCAAATTGCAGAACTGCTCACGGGTACACAGAAAAAAAACATTGCAGGAGGTTCAGTTAGCTTTTGGCGATAAATAAGGTGGTGTTCGGCAGTAGAAAGCCCCGCTAGCGACCGCCGGCGGGGCTTGTTTTTTTGTTGCTCGCTGGGGTATTTGCCAGCACGTAATCACTTGCAAGTGGAGTCTGTTGCAATGCCGTTTCTGGTGTTTTAAGGAGTCAGGCTAGCCCTTAAGCTGTGGAATTAAGGTGATTGATACGGCGGGCTACGGATTGCTGAGCTGATCGAAGTCAAAATCGTTTGTGCCAAAGCTATCGGCCAAATAGTCGATTAATTTCCGAATAGAAGGCAATAGCCCGCGCTTCGATGGGAACACAGCATGAACAATTCCGCCGCGAGGTGCCCAGTCGGGCAGTACGTCGACTAACGCCCCGGCAGCAATGTCGTGCCCGCCAATAATCAACGGCAGTTGCACCACGCCAAGCCCGTCGAGGGCTGCCTGGCGCAATAATGTCAGGTCATCAGTAACCAGTCTGGGATAGTGATCTATCTGAGTGCTTGCCCCGTCGGGTCCATCCAGGCACCAGCTGTGTGAGCTGTCGCTGCGATCCCAGTCTAACGAGGGTAGCTCGCGCAGGTCCGCCGGTACGGTCGGCCTTGGGTAATGTTCGAACAGAGCAGGCGAGGCCATCAGTCGTTGCGGACTGTTTGCCAGTACTCGCATGCTCAGATCGCTATCTTCCAGCGGCGGGAAACGAACCCGCAGGGCTAAGTCAAAGCCCTCGCGAACGACATCAACATGGCGGCTGGAAGCTTCGAGGTGAATCCGAACCTTCGGGTATTGAGCCATAAACCCGACCAGACACGACGCTACGTGAAAATGCAGTAGCCCATGTGGGCAACTGACCCGGATAAGCCCCTGGGGTTCAGCGACGGTTCGCTCAATCGCTTCTTGTGCCGCTTCCGCCTCAATCAACATGGCGGCGCAGTGGTGGTAGTACTCCCGGCCTAACTCCGTTACTGACACGCTGCGGGTTGAGCGATGTAATAACCGAACGCCTAAGCGACTTTCCAGCTCAGCGACGCGGCGGCTAAGTTTAGATTTGGGCACGCCAATCGCCCGGCTGGCCGGTGCAAAACCTCCGTGATCCACCACCTGGGCGAAATAAAATAGGTCGTTTAAGTCGTGCATTAGCGTTCCATAGGTAGAACGATCCGTGTGATTTTAGGGGGCTACTCAGCTCTTTGGTTAAATATTACTATCTATCGACTTGATATCCAGAGCCTATTTTCCAGGAGGCAGTTATGAAAACGATTAGTGCTACTTACTCTCCGCCCCATGCTCACTGGGTGGGTGATGGTTTTCCGGTGCGTTCGTTGTTCAGTTACGACCGCATGGGGCCAGAGCATATTTCGCCCTTTCTGATGCTCGATTATGCCGGACCCCGGGACTTTGCCCCGACCGGTAAGCCGCGTGGCGTTGGCCAGCACCCACACCGTGGTTTTGAGACGGTCACGATCGTTTATGACGGTGAGGTCGCGCACCGCGATTCGTCCGGTGGTGGCGGTGTAATTGGCAAAGGCGACGTGCAATGGATGACAGCCGGTAAGGGCATTATTCATGAAGAGTTTCATTCTCCGGAATTCAGCCAAAAAGGTGGCCGACTTGAAATGGTGCAGTTGTGGGTGAATTTACGGGCAGCCGATAAGCTGGTCGAACCCAGGTACCAGTCCATTAAGGCCGCCGACATTGCTCGTGTTGAACTCGCCGATAACGCCGGTGAAGTGAACGTTATTGCCGGCAGTTATCAGGCCCATAAGGGCCCCGCTCAAACCTTTAGCCCTATCAATGTATGGGATGTCCGCCTCCATCGGGACAAGTCGGTGACGCTTAATGTGCCGGAAGGTCATACAACGATGTTGGTGGTGCTGAACGGTACGGTTCAGGTTAACGAAAGCAAAACCGTCCGCGATGCCGAGTTGGTTTGCTTTGAACGCTCGGGCAGTGATATTCGCCTGGAGGCCAATACTGACACCAAGCTGCTACTGCTTACCGGCGAGCCGATCGACGAGCCGGTGGTGGGTCACGGTCCGTTCGTCATGAACTCAGCCGAAGAAATTCGCGACTCAATCGCCGGTTTTCAAAGCGGCCGCTTTGGCAAAGTTTCGTTCCAGTGAAAGTTGGGCCAATGGGTTGTTGCCAAGTGCGCATGAGCCGAATAAACCGTCTAATCTAATAATTATACGAGCCGATTAGTGTGGATTTTTTCGCTCATGAAGCACGAACTAGGCAGTTTTTTATTAGATCATTAGAGCATACGGGTGCGTGTTGGGCTTAGCCAGCTAGGCAAGAAAGTCTTTGACGACATACGTTGGTAGGGGCCTCTATGGGGCTTCTATTTGCAAAGTTGAGCAGCTAATTTTGCTATGGAGTGTAATTTTATTCTGACACTAATACTTCCTGAGAGCGTTAATCTGGTGCTGATTCATTCCGGCAGCACATTGGGTTTTCGACATGCATACGAATAAAGTCTTTATGCTTTTCTATGGCCGGAAACATTTTTATTGGTGCGTGAAGCGGTATTACGATGCTACCAGCACAGCATTTTTTTTTGGCTCTCCCTGCTGAAAAGACATTCACAAGGTGAGTATCACTGGGAGCGTTTAACCGATTACAATTTTCGGATAACTGGGTGCATGATATATGTGGCGAGCCGACGCTGGATCGAACAGCGTCCACTATTTCGCTTCGAGGATTGTTGTATCGACCTCGACCGTTCGAAAATATTACGACCTCAGGTTTAGTTGCGGAAATTAGGTCCTCGACATATTTGTTGACATCGCATGATCCGGGAAGTCCTCCGTGATGTGGAAACACCAGCACATCGCAGTCAAGGTTGGCGGCGTTTCCGATAGCATCGTCTAGACCAACTCTATCCAGATCACCTGATAACAGAACTGACCTGTTTTTTACTACAGATAGTTTGATAATTGCGCTGACTGAATTGGTCGTAATCACTCTCCCATTTCTATCTTTTGATCCTGGGCCCCCGCTTGCTAAGTAATGACTTGGTCCCTGCACATCTACGGTGATGTCATCGTATTGGTGTTGAGTTCCTTTAGTTAATGATATTTCTAGCCGAAGCTGATTACTGTTATGGGCTGAGTTCAGCTCATAACGAAGGTCATTCCATATCTCTGATTTTTTAAGTCCGTCAGAATTAAGCACCACTCGGTCTATAGTCACTTCTTTCGACGAGAGCAACCCGATTAAGCCTCCAATGTGATCGCTATCAGCGTGGGAAATATAAACGCAAGCTATGCGTTTAATATTATTTTCTGTAAGAAACTCTAGTAGAGCTGACCCGGAGCCAGTATCGATTATGACTGCCCCGCTGTTCTTACCTGGAATCGCTACTGCGCTATTCCCATGTCCCACATCCAACACTACAAGGCGACTTCTAGAGGCAGCAGTTGCCATTTAGGCTGTTTCCCATGATTCAAAATATAAATGTTGGGATTTCTCTGCTCCGATATTTACCTTCGCATGGAAATAGCTTCCTGGCTGCAATCTTTTGTCTATTTCTTCAGGTATGTCGTCGCGATATATTCTTATTTTTTGATTAGCAGACCATGCATGCACTACCGCATAAAAATATTTTCCGTCGTCGACAATGTCGACAATCTTGACCTGCGTGCGCCAAGGCTTACGCTCGGTTGTAAATGTTCCGTTGAGTTCTGAGACGCAGGTGGAGAGGGCTTGAATTACTTCACTCGGTTCCGGACTGCTAGTTTTCAGCAGTGCCGGGATGTACCTAAGGTTTTTTTTACTCAAGGTCACATCCATATCTGTAAAGGTGCTACACAGCATGCTCGGCACGTTCGCGCGGTAGCATGCGGCAACCAGTTCGTCTCCATCTGTACTGGCGTAATGATGCTTTTTTAAGTGATAGTCGCTCAGAACGGCATCGCGCCTACCGTCAATTTTTGACAAAAATTGACGGATGCTAGAAATTGGCTCATTTTGCAGAACGAATTCTACTCCGGCTTCTTCGATTGAATATCCGTACCCTTCGCGAGCGTCTTTATCGTCGTCAACGATAATCACACGCTCAATAGTTCTATCTGGTAACACTAGTGACATCGCTTACCCACTAATAATCGGAAGAGTCACTGTGAATTCAGCGCCGCCGAGTTTGCCTTTCTCGATTACCGAGACGGAACCGCCTAGATCTTGAGCAGCGTCCCGTACGATGGTGAGGCCTAGACCAGTACCATTCTTTCGAGTGGTCCTCCCAGGAAGCCAAATATCACGTATATGAATACCACTAATTCCTGGGCCATTGTCGGAAACCTTTAATTTCCAATTATCGTTGTCGACGCTAGTAGATAAATCGATTTTTCGGGTTGAAACGCTGAAATCCTCGAAGGCGGTTAAAACGTTGTTTAGTAAATTAGTTATTATGGACTCAATCGCTGCTTCACTTCCATGGATAAACGGCGATGCTTTGCAAAAACTGGTTGTCACTTCAACGTCTCGGCCAGACATGAATGGTTCGAACGTCGACAGAACTTCTCTCACCACTTTGTGAAGGTTCACTTTTGCTTTGCGGCGTTTTTCATGGTCGACTAACTTGAGTGTAGCCGCGCCTAGCACCGATAAGCTTTTTACCGCGCGTTTGATACCATCGACAGGCTTTCCCAATCTGGATTCGTATCTGTCGCCAAGATCTACTTTTGCGCGCCTGTGAATAGCGTTGATGGACTGTTGAATTACTTTAACTGGACTCCCCGTCGACTCATGCGCAAAAGTGGCCGCCGTAATTCCGGCTGTACTAAGCGTCCTGTAAAGCTGCACTTCTTTGTGAAGCTGCAGGACTTCACGGTCCCTGGATGACTCGTAACTGGCGAACACTTTTTCGATATCCAATTGAGACGCTTCTGGTAAATTAGAAATTGCCGTCTCTACGTCTAGTTTCGCGCGGGACGCTTTTTTTGTAGCTGTAGCGCGTCCGTGGGCTCGTCGTTTGTCCGCTTCTTCTTGTCGTCGACTGGCTAACCATTCCAACGCATCGTGACAGAAATTGCGTAGTTGAGTAAACCCGGCTCCTTCGATAAACCCGGAACGATCCGTTTTTTGGGCTAAGGCTCCTGATTGGTCTACGATTTCAACTTTGCCTATTGAGGTGTTGGTGCTTGGTCTGTTCTGAGGGCTTTGAGCCCGTCTTAAATTGATATCTAGCCAGTCATTTCCTTCATTACCATAGGGTGTGACGCGCAGTGCATTATGATAAATATGAATTCCCCCAAACGCTTTTAGCCAAGTGCTAACTTCATTGATAGTAGATTTTCTCGTTGAGAACGTAGTCCCATCGAGAATGAATACCCACATCTCAAACTTGGCTCTTGGGCATTTATAGAGAGCACCACTTCGTTTTGAGGCAATAATTTCGTGGTCGGCGACGTACAGCACCTCACCCTTCCAGTCGACGACTTTTGCCAAAGCGCGGCCATTTTCGTCAAGCTCCGCCTGCAGGTGAAACTCTGCGTCGTCAAAATATCGTGCTTTAACTAAGGCTTCGAGGTCGGCAAATTCTGGTGCTATTAGTTGTGGTCGGAACGCCGCAGGATCACTTTCGAAGGGGTCCGCTAGTAGTATCAGTTCACGAGCGAGGCGCTTGACATTGGAGCGACTGACACCTTCACGAAGGTTTTCGATATATATCGAAGTTCCTGTTTTTTCCCCTTTACCGCGGTGCGACTGTTCAATTGACAGGTCCACCTCATTAACTAACGTGGCCTCATCAAATTCGTCCCAATCTATCAAAAGGTTATTTTCCACGTCGATTTCTGATCTAGGTCGTGTGGATAGCATGACTCTGGTTCCGAGTCGTAATGCTGATAGTCGACCCAAGCCCTTGTTCCCGGCCGGGATGCGCCCCAGTCGAGTAGCAGATGAAGTAGACTTGCCAGATCTGCCCAGAACTAACCAACCGCTAAGAATCTCTGCTGCTGTCATCCCATTTCCGGAATCATGCACGACGATTTGCCCTCCCGGCGTCTCTATATCGAATAACTCAACGGTGCAATTAGTTGCGTCAGCATCATAGGCATTTTTGACCAGCTCCAGTATGCCCTGATCAATGCTTTGATTTAGTTCTTCACCTAGTCTTCGAAGGATATCTGACGAAAACTGGAATTTTGCTGGTGTCATGGGGTGATCCACCAGGGAATTGCACCTATTGCTGCTACGGTAAGGTGCTTACAACGAATTCGTTGGTTTAACCATTTATCCGTTTTGTTCGATTTGAGTTGATCAATTAAAGTCAGGCAACTATCAATAGTCCCGTCATGGGGCAGTAACACGAGCACATGGTTTTCTACAGCAACATTTTTTTTGCCCTCAACTATCGTGGCCACTGCACGTTTTTTTCCATCCGGTCTCGAAGTTCGACGAACTGCTACAAATGGCGGGCGAAACGTCGTTCCAGCGAAATTTCTCCGTTCATTAATTCTTTTTAGAGTGCCCCACGGAGGAAGTGAGCGTGCATGAATGTACCTATATTCTGGCCCGCTTTCGGCGTGTCTATGAGGGACAACCGGGCCGACTCTCACGTCATACATGTCAGCTATAGTTTGCGTCTCGTTTGGTTTCGGGTGATCCCATAGATCTGCTTTTCTCGCGCTGTTCGGTTTTCCGGCCTGGAACTGGAGAATGAAAACCTCAACGTCTGCTGAGCTGCCAAAATGCCCGGCTGAACATGTGTCTAACACATGTCCAGTAATTCTGAGTTTCTCACGCCACTTTTCATACCTATGGCCCGACCTGAGGACGTCCGGAAGAATTGCGACTAATTTTGAATTAGGTCGGGTACGTGAAATTGCTGTAGTAACAAAAATTGAGGCGGCATTCACTTGGCCGCCAGCCCAGTCACAATCCGCTGGGGATTGAACTAGGCCAAAGGGAGGGTTCATTAAGATTATGTCTGCTACTCGGTAGCCGTCTATCGCAGACAGTGCGTCTCCTGGAAGAATATTAGGAAAGGCGTGCTCTTCGATTTGGTGCTGAGCATCCGAATCGAGTTCTAATCTATGTATCGCTAACAGTATCAGGCGTGCTTTGCACGCGCGAATAAACTCTGGTTGTAGGTCAAGTCCCCAGAGTCTATCTCCCCAGTCCGCCACTGTAGATTCTAAAGAATCAGAGAGAGGAAGGTGCAGCGCGACCGACAAAAGTAAATCGCCCGCGCCACACGCGGGATCGAAGATAATAGTGCCGTCTTTAATAAGACCGATGACGGATTTTGTGGCCATAGAGGCTAAGGATGGTGGAGTAAAATAAGCTCCCCAGCTCCGTATTTGCTCACGTGGTACGACCTCTCGCAACGTGCGGGATACTGCTCCGTTTAGACTAGAAGCGCACGCTAATTTCCAGTTTTCCTCTGTCAGTCCATGCCCTGCGTTAGCTAGCCCCTCAATCTGGTCGACGAATAACGAGAAATCCTGCATGCGGGATAAGCCTGCATTCACTTTGTTAATCCCCTAGCTAAACCTGAAAGATAGCTAGGCTTGCGTTCGAAGTCGAGAACTAGATTTAATAGTCGTGTTTGAATAGGCAGGATTTGGCATTCGCAGGTGTTTTTTTTGATATCACTATCGTTAAATTATTAACCACAAAGCGTCGCACTATCGAATTTAGGGATTATAGTTTGTTTGCTGTAAATTGCGTGGGACTAATGTGGGTGACTGGGGACAGAGTAGAGTTAAATGCTGCGATCCTTGACCAGTGGTTATGTGGCTATGTCAATACATCACCGCTCCGCCAAACCACCACCCGCCCGAATTTTCCCCGGCGTAGCCCCAAACCACCGCCGGCAATTTCTCGTTAACACCGTCTGGTCAGCAAGCCCGACTAAGCTGGCGATCTGAATTAATGGGGTGTCGGTTTCCACTAGCCAGCGATGTATTTCGGCGCGGCGTACCAGGTCGAGAATTTCCTGATAGCTTCGGCCTTCGGCCGCGAGCCGACGTTGTAGTGTGCGGGGGTGCATGCTGAGCAAATTGGCGACGATCTCGCGTCGCCCGCGGGTGCTAGAGAGTGCACGTCGTAAAATGGCTTCTACACGCTCACTAACCGTTTGGTTGTTTGGGGCATAGCGCAGTTGTAGGTAGTCGACACTCATTTGGTGGAACGCCTCACTTGCGCCGCTAATGTCGTGCTGAAAAAACTCATTGGGCAGGTGTATTTCAGCGTGGGCTTGCTCAAACGCTGGCAGACAGTTAAAGCTGGTTTCGTAACAGGCTGGCTCGGCAAGTGGCGTATGAGGCAGGTGGATTGCCACCACTGGCGGTCGCTCCTGTGCCAGCCAGGCGATGAAGTTGTAGAGGTCGGCCAGACTTTGGTCGGTGACCTGGCGGCTGACTACCCCGTTCGGCACCACAATGGTGAGACGCAATGCGGTGCGGCCTGCTTGTGGTTCATTGGGGTGGAGCGTGAGCCGTATACCGGGGCTGTGGGTGTGCAGAAAGCGAGCGCATACGGCAATGCCTTCTCCCACGGTGGCGGCGTTCTGCATTGCGATGGCGATAGGCCCGAGGATGCTGATGTCCTGCTGTTTGGCCATCCGCAGCCCTATGTCGGGGCAATCAATTAGCCGGGCCGATTGTTCTAACAGCCGGGCAACGGCAGTTAGCGAGATGCGTAACTCGTCGTCGGTGAGTGCGGCGAGGGGAATACCTACCGACTGGAGTAATGGTTCAGGCTCGGCATTATGGCTTTGCATGAGTTCGCCAAAACCCCGTATGCCCGCTGCTCTAACCGTTTTGTCCATTACTGACTCCTACGCAATGCCTGTCTCTAAATGTAAATAAATAGTCTCTATTTATCAATATTTATGCTGGAAAAGTCGCCATCCTGATGCGGTGGAAATTTAAAACAACAAACAGCGTTACTGCGAAAGAGGATTACTTATGAATAACATTTTGGATGTACTCATCATCGGTGCCGGCGTTTCGGGTATCGGCATGGCTAGCAGGCTTGTTAAAGAGCAGCCGAATAAAACCTTCGCTCTGATTGAGCGTAAGCAAGAAATAGGCGGAACCTGGTCGCAGTTTCGCTACCCCGGTGTCCGGTCGGATTCCGACATGTTTACCTACGGTTTTAAATTTAACCCGTGGCGGAAATACCAAACCCTCGCTGATGGCACCAGTATTCGTAATTATCTGAACGATACGGCGAAGTCTTTTGATGTGTCGAAGCATATTAACTATGGCCTGCATTGCACTTCTGCCGAGTGGGATAGCAACCGGCAGTTATGGACGGTGCACACGACCGAGGAAGCTAGCGGTGCAAGCCGCAGTTGGCAGGCAAAGTTTATTGTTAGCGCTCAGGGTTATTACAACCACGACCATGGCTACACCCCGGATTTCCCCGGTGCCGATAGCTTTAAAGGCAAGGTTGTTCACCCGCAGCTTTGGCCGAAAGATTTAGATTACGCAGGCAAGAAGGTGGTAGTGATAGGCAGTGGTGCAACCGCCGTTACCATAATACCTTCGATGGCGGAAACCGCTGAATTGGTGACTATGCTGCAGCGCTCGCCGACTTATATTGTGTCGTTGCCCGGCACCGACCACATGACTAAGTTCCTGTCGCGGTTCCTGCCTAAGTCCTGGACTTATGCGATTGCCAGAAAACGGAATTTGGAGTTGTGGCAAACCACTTATAAAATTTGTCAGCGCTTTCCGAAAATGATGCGGAAGCTTTTTGTCGGTTTGGCCAAGCGAAAGTTGGGCGATTCTTATAGTGACGAAAACTTTAACCCCGTTTATGAGCCCTGGGACCAACGCCTTTGCGCCGTGCCGGATGCCGATTTGTTTAATGCGATTCGGGAAAAGCGAGCCGCGGTCGTGACCGACCACATTGAGCAATTTACTGAAACCGGCATTCAGCTTAAATCCGGTCGCCACCTTGATGCTGACATTATTGTTACGGCGACCGGCTTAGAGGTGCAGATGTTTGGCGGTATGCCGATCAGTATTGATGGCCAGCCTTACGATGTCGCCAAGAAGATGGTTTACAAGAGTGTGTTGCTGCAAGACCTGCCAAACTTCGCCTGGATAGTGGGTTACATCAACTTATCCTGGACGATGAAAACCGACTTGTCGAGCCTGTACCTGTGTCGTTTATTTGAGCATATGGAGCGCGAGAACTACGGCCAGGTTGTGCCACGCGATAACGAAAATATGATGGTCGACGTCAGCATGCTCGGTCAGCTTAAAGCCGGCTATGTGGCGCGGGCAAATCATCTGCTGCCGAGGCAGGGGTTAGAGAAGCCATGGATTGTTCGTAACAACTATGCGGAAGATCGCAAGATGATGTTGCATACCGATATTGCTGACTACCGCTTAGAAGGAACCGCGGCAGTAGCAGCGGGCGATGGCAACGTGGTCGAAATGTCCGGTGAGGTGCGCCGTGCAGCCTAAAGGCCAATCTGCAGTGCAACAGCCGACGTTGTTACTGGTGCATGGTGCCTGGCATGGTGCCTGGTGTTGGGAGGGTGAATTTTCTTCCCGCCTCCGGGCGCAGGGCTACACGGTAGAAACCATGGACCTTCCCGGACATGGCCAAGCTGGCCCGCAGAAAATTGGCTGGTATTCCATTGGCGATTACGTCGATGCGATAGAAGCAAAGCTTACCTCTATCGGTGGGCCAACCGTGGTTCTTGGCCACTCCATGGGCGGCTATGCGGTGCAAAAATTGATGGAACGGCGGCCCCCGGAATTGGCGGGCGCGGTGCTACTGGCGGCAGCGACCCAGCGCGGCGTGTGGGGCGTGGTAAAGCACTTGCTAGCGACTCAACCGCTGAATTTTCTGGCGGCCAGTTTGGAGCGAAACCTGTATCGCTTAGTGCGAAGCCCTGAACGTTCGCGACAGCTGTTTCACTTACCAGATATGCCGAAGGAAACGCTGGATAAACTGTGGGCTCAGCAAGGCAATGAATCGTTTCGGGCCTTTATGGATATGCTGGTTTTTGCCCCCATTCACCCCGACAAGGCCGACCCCGGTTTACCAAAGCTGGTGTTAGGTGGCGAGTTGGATGCGATATTTCCGGCGGATGTAGTGACGCGAAACGCAGCTAGTTACGGCACTAAAGCGACCATCTATTCCGACATGCCGCACAACCTGACTCAGAACACCGGCTGGGAGAAAGTGGCTGATGATATTGCCGCATGGATGAAGCAAGTTTCGGTGCCAGCATAGGCTTGAAGGCGATAGTAGTGACACCGGCCGATTTGTCTCGATGGTGGTATCGGTAAAGTCGCTTGAAGCTTCGCCCTGCCTATCCCTGTTTTATGGTCCTCAGGTGCATCGCGATGGTTTGGCTGGGGAGTGGGTTTCGAGTTAGCTGTAGGGCGGGGCGTAATCGCGCGAGGTGATATAGCGTAAACGCCAGTAGTAAACCGGCAGCCGTTATCGCAATGGCCGGAAGCGGGCCGGGGTCGATACGAATGCTGTCGATGCCGCTTATACCAAGCCAGCCTGTCGCGACCGTTGCCAACATGAGCAGGGCCGCTTTTAAGGCGATAACCGCAACCACTCCACGTTGGTTGCCGTGGCTTAGTAACCGTAGCTCACGGCCGGAGAAATAATCCATTCGCCACGCGGTGGCTTCGTCGACTTCCCGTAAGCCCGGTGGTTGCAGCTGTTGGCCGGTAATCGGGTCAATTGCAGGCTTGCCTATCGCGTGGGCTGCAACGCCGTCGCGAATCTGGCGGTGGCGCTGCTCAGAAAGTGGATACCAATACATGAGCGATAGGCCGATGGCGTTCAGCAATGCCGGTATCGCTGAAAACAACAGCTTCATAGTGAAGGTTACGTTTTCTGACTGTATCGCTTCGTTAGGTTCATAGCCGACGCTGCCGAGTATCGCCAGCGGCAGCGCCGCACCCGGAATAAGGGCGAACTTCGGAATGACGGCCCATAAGGCGCTGAACTGTGCCTCCCGCCGGGCACCGGTTCGTAGCTCGTCGTAGTCGATGACATCGGCGTGCATCGCTCCACCGAGAAACAGCCAGGCAGCCGACTGCGAGCCGACCAGTATTTCGATAATGAGTACGAATTTGGTATCGCCGTAATCAGCAAAAAACAACGCAAAGCCGCCCACCACGGCAATGCCGGAAACGATTAGCCAGACTTTGCGCTTGCCAATCGATTCTGCCAGCAGCAACCACAGTGGCAGGCAGACGAGACCGGAAATAAGGTAGGCCAGCAAGTAGTAACCGATCCATGCTTCATCGGCGCCCAGCACGTATTGCACGTAGAACGGCAGCAGCGTGGCGGGCATAGCGATGGGAATGGCGGTAATGATGTGCGAGCTGAACATGATGCGGAATGGCTTGTTGCGCCAGGCCCGGCGGATGCCTGGCACAAACGGCACGCGACCGCGGTCTATAAAGTCGGCTCGCTCTTTGATGAGCATCAGGAATAGCGCGTTAAAACCAAGATAAGCGAGGCTGTAGAGCGTCGCCTGCCAGCGCATCTGCTCGCGCTGATCGTCAATACCCATGCCCGCCAGAATGGTTGGCAGCAACGCGCCCACCAATGCACCTATCGCTACTAGTGCGGCAATACCCCCGAACAGGCTTTGGCGTTCCAGAGTATCCAACGTTAGTTCGGCCGCGAAGGCAGTACGCGGAATGGCCGAGAGGGTAAGAAACAGGAAGCTGACGATTAAAAACGCCGTACCCCACCAGGCGGCCAGCGCCGGGTCGAGATCGGCCGGCGGGGTGAGCAGCAGATAAAACATGGCGGTATTGCCCAGCACGCCGATGGCAATCCAGGGCTTGCGGCGACCGAAGCGGCTACGGGTGTGGTCGCTAACCCAGCCCATTAATGGGTCGGTAATCGCATCAAACGCCCGGCCCACTACAATCGCAATCGCCATAATGCCCGCTGGCATCAGCACCACGTCGATGTAGAACTTGCCAATAAACACCGCCAACAGCAGCGACATGGCGGCGCCCACCAACAGTGGCAAGCCGAAAATAACGATCTGCCAGGGTTGTAACGGTTGTGAGTGGGGCGGTGGGTTAGTAGGCATTAGACATCTTTGATAAGTGTTCAGTCGTTACCGAACAATACGTGAAGGAGGGGCTCAATCAACTGCTACAGCTTTTCGCTCAGTGGTATGAATTAGACAGTTAGCCGGAGCAAACTATTGTGCCAGCGCGATGTCATTAGATGATCGGCTTGCAGTCTGGCGCCAGGCTTGCTGAGGTGCATTAGCAATCGTTGCGGCCAAGTGGACCTGAAAACTACTGTGCCAGAATAAGCCTGCTACCGCAGGGGCAGTTTAGGCTGACCCTGATCAATACAACTGAGAACCCGCTATGTTTCTGAGAGACTCCGTTTTTATGACTGCCGTTAATTCCAAACTGGTTTTCACACTTGGGCCGCTGTTTCTTCTGATGTGCCTTTTTGCGCCTAACGCCATGGCGTTGAGCACTATTGAGCCTGCCGGAAGCTGGTCGCTGGTAAAAGAAAAAGCCGGCATTGTGGTGGAGCAGCGACCGGTAGTGGGTTCCGAATTGAAAGAGTCGCGGGGCACGGTGGTAATACCGGCAACGATTGATGCGCTGGCTGCGGTGCTGGAGGATGCGGCAGCCTGTCCCCAATGGATGCATGACTGCAAAGAAGGCCGGTCGATAGAGCTGATTAGTAACCGAGAGCGGGTCAATTACAGTGTTATCGACGCGCCGTATTGGTTTGACGACCGGGATGTTTATGTTCGTTCTAAAATTCGCTATCGGGCCGACAGCGGCGTGTTGTCGATCGAGCTGTTGGGTGACGCTGACTATGCGCCGGTCGTGGAAGGCCGGGTTCGGGTGCTGGATCTTGTCGCCAGCTGGACCTTTGAGCCTGCTGCTGGCGGTAATGTAAAAGCGACCTATCAGGTTTTTAATAATCCGCAGATCGACAGGATTAAGTCAGTGAATAAAAACCTCGTGAAAACGGTTTTCTCGACACTCTCAAACTTGCGCGAATTGGTGCGGCAACCCAAATATGCAAACGCGACTTTTGACGCTGGGTTAAAGGCGGCTATTTCTGAGTAGCGGGGTTAGTGATACTTAGAAAATTCACTAACCCTGAATTCTATCGATTACACGGCTGACTACAGCGCTTGCAGGCTTAAGCCGCTAAGCGGGCCTGAGCCAACTTCCGTTCTTGCTTTGCGTCCTGCAGCACAGCGTTCACGTAGCTCAATGTCGTTCGCTGCCGGCGTGCTGCAGGCCGAAGGTGAAGATTCATAAGCGGCTAACAGCGCAATCAGAGCAACGACAAACAGCGGTACCAATACCCGTAACCAAGTAGCCGCACCGCGAGGCTCTAACCAGGCTGTATTGGTGGTGTAACGCGATTCGTTCGTCAGTTGGTTCATAACTCTGCCCCTTACCTTTGGCCTTTACTTCTGGCTAACCATTCTCCCAAATGGTTAGAATAGGCAACAGATACAAATTGGTTCTTTCTGCATGGGGACAGATTGTTATGCACGCCTATGAACGATTATCGCAGCGGTTGATAAGCGGCATTACCGATGGCCGAATCCGCCCCGGTGAGCGGCTGCCTTCGGTGAGAGAGTTACAGCGCAGCGATAATGTCGGCAGAAACACCGCACTGGCCACATTGAGGCTTTTGGAGCAGCAAGGCTATGCGGTCGCTAAGCCGCGTTCGGGCTATTTTGCGACGTTGCCGAATACGTTGAAAACACCAGTTGCCATACCTACTAACTCCAGCACATCGCCATTCGATGCGAGTGCCGGGCTTAGCGATATGTTCCATTTTGTGCCTGAAGGTGGGCTCAATTTATCTGAGGCTTTGCTCGACAATGACTTGCTGCCGATGAGCGCGCTTAATAGAGCTAGCCGCAGCGTGTTGGCAAAACACAGTGGTGATATTTTTGGCGAGTTACCGCCTATTAATGGCACGCCGCAATTGCGTCAGGCTATAGCGGCAAGAATGCTCAGAGCCGGAGCCGACGTAGATCACAATCAAATTCTTATTACCAACGGTGCGACCGAGGCGGTAGCGCTAGCGCTTGAAGTTCTCACGCAGCCCGGCGATACCGTTGCAGTTGAGTGTCCGTCGTATTTTGGCAATCGTTTGCACACTCAACAGGCGGGGCTGGCACTCAGGGAAATTACGACATTTCCCCGCAGTGGGTTGTGTGTAGAGCACTTGCGGCAGGCCTGTGAAGAGAAAAAAATATCTGCCGTAGTGGTTAGCGCCAATGTGCAAAACCCCACCGGCGCTTGCATGCCGAATGACAAGCGACAGGTGCTATTGGCACTGGCAGAAGAGTTTGATTTCTGGATTATTGAGGACGATGTTTATGGCGATTACGCCCGCTATTCCGGCACAGGGCACACCTCGATAAAGGCTCTGGATACTGAAGACCGCGTGGTCTATTGCAGTTCGTTTTCGAAGACTATTTCGCCCGGCCTTCGCTGTGGTTGGGTGACCTCAAAACAGCACTTCTCAGCTCTCAGAACGCTGAAGCTCGGCCACACTCTTGGTGCGCCGATGCTCAACCAGCTAACGCTGGCGAAATACCTTGCCACTGCGAGCATTGAAAACCACCTGAACGGGCTGGTTAAAACTCTGGATAACACCCGCGCTATCGCCAGCCAGGCTGTCGCCCAGCATTTTGCTCCGGGCACTGAGGCGGCAGTTCCTGATTATGGGTTCCTGATTTGGCTGCGGTTACCGCCGGGGCAGAGCGGCTCTGATTTCGCCAGACGGGCAGCTGTGGAGAATATTTATGTTATGCCCGGTGCCCGCTTTGGCCCCGGTAAAGATTACGACCAATATATACGGCTGAATTTTGGTAAACGTTGGAGTGAAGACTTGGCGCAGGCGGTAACCACACTGGGGCGGCTTTCTCATGAGTAAAGTTAGTACCATGAGAAAGTGATTTTCAGGGTGGGAAGCCACACTAATCAGCTTTAAAGCTGATTAGTGTACTAAAGTACTACCTAAACAGCTTCAACGTCTCCTTTTTACTACGGCGACCACAAAGTTCATAACTTCGATTACCCTACTATCCAAAAATTTAAACACCATTGCTCAATGATTACCTGACCCACAAAGGCGAATACATATGAATGCGATAAAAAACAACAAAGCTTAATCAATCCGGAGGCAATACGTAAACCTTGTATTCGCTTGTTGAAGTTCATGGAGCAGCGCTGGGAAACTGATTTAGGCAGCAAGAAAGAGCTGCGGGGGTTGTTGTACCGTGTCCCGGACGCCGAACACTAACTTTTATGGGGCGGCCGCTTATTAACAGTCCCGTCTAGAGTTCTCTGGCGGTACCTTGATGCCTTACTGCTTCGCATCAAGTGCATCTGCCAATCGTGTACCCAAAATCGTGCTGATATTGGCATTCAGTTTTGCAACGATTTTAGGGAAGTGCTGTAAGTCGTTTTGCATTCTGTTGTAGTCGAAGCGGAGTGCCGATACGGCGGTGCTTGCCCGCACATCTGCGGTTCTTTCGGCGTCGCGGCTGAAGCCAACTTCACCGAATATCTGGCCTGCTGATAATGTCGCAAGGGTCGCATCTGCATCGCTGTTATGACGGATGACGTCCGCTGCTCCATCCAGTATCAGATACATGCAACGGCCCATCTCGCCTTGTTTGACCAGTAGCTCGCCGTCGGCAAATTCGTTTAGCTCAGAGATGAGTACGGCTTTGCGAATTTCATAGCTGTTCATGCCGTGGAATAGCGGGCTGGCCGCTAGGGCATTGCGGTCAATTTTTAGCGAGATAATCTGATACAAGCTGACCAGTCGCACCCGGACTAGCACGATGGGCGTGATGAGTAAGTTGGCAACAATTGAGGCCAGCATGGTGGCCGCTGCGAGTGCACCAAACTCGGCAACCACTGTAAAGCTAGAGAGCATTAATACGGCGAACCCGAGGGCGAGCGCTAACCCAGAAGCAATCAGCGGTGTGGCCTCTTGCTCTACCGCAATTCGCACGGCTGTGGCGTAGTCGGAGGAGCGACGGCTGAGTTCGTTGTAGCGGGCGAGTAGGTGAATGGCGCCGTCGATGGCGATTCCGACGGCTATAACCGCGACCATAGCGCTGCCGGGGTTAAGCGGAATTTCCAGTAAGCCCATCATGCCAAACATTGTGGCGATGGGAATGATGGATGGAATCATCGCTATTGCGCCGCCTTTGAACGAGGTAAATAGCAGCGACATCATCAGGAATATCAGTAATAGCAGCAATGCTAAAGCCACTAACTGGGCTTGCATAAGGCTCTCGGCACCACGGCTGACCAATAGGTTTTCGCCGACAACGGCGGTATCTATTTCTGTCCCTGCGATGTTCTGTACGACGGTTTCCAGTTCGTTGATATAGCGGTTCAGGGCAAAGGAATCGCCGATGTTATGCCGAACAATAATATTGGCTGATTTTGCATCGTGGCTCAGAAAACGACTGATATCACCGCGCTGGAAAAACAGTAAATACTGTGACACGAGCTGCCGTGATTCCGGTAGCTTGCCGTTAACTCCCGGCCCACGGAACTGACGGTTGACGAACGCCAGATGGTCGGCCAGCGATAAGCTGTGGTCATAGACTTTTTGTCGCTGCATAAACTCCTGAATGGCTTGCAGCTTGGCGATATTTTCGGGTTCGAGAAATGCCTTGTCGTGCTTTGAACGCAAGCGAATATAAAACATCCGAATACCCGCGAGGTCCTCATGGATTTTCTCGGCCTCACTCACCAGTGGTCGGTCTGCCGGGAAGTAGGAAAGCGGGTCGTTGGATATTTTTAGATGGGTGGCCTGAACAATAAAAAATATTGTCGCCAACGCAGTCGTCAGCAATAACAGGCCCGAATAGCGGCGACGTAAGCCATTAAAAACCGCGACGATATACTGCGGTAAACCGCGTTTTTTGCCTGATTCAGTTTCGCTTGAGTTAATAACAGCGGGGGCTGTTTTTCTGCCGAGGAAGCTCAGCAAAAATGGTGCGGCCAACATGGTGATCAGACCGTTGGCGATCATGGCGAAGGTTGACGCAATCGCAAAGTCACGAACCAGGTCGATACTGGTGAGCAGGTTGCTGGCAAAGCCCAGGCTGGTGGTGAGCACGGTGAGTATCAGCGGCAGGCCCACATGCTGGGCTGCGCGACGTATGGCGAGCTGGCGGTTGCCGGATTCAGTCGCCCGCAGGCCACTAAAGTAAGCCGCCATTATGTGAGTGTCTTCGGTTGAACCAATAACAATAATCAGCGACGGCACCATGGCGCTGAGGATGTTTAATGGCACGCCTAACCAACCCAGAAAGCCAAAGGTCCATAGCAGTGCTATCGCCGAGGTTACGACGGGCAATATGGCGGCCAGGGCGCTGCGTAAGAAAAACAGAATAGTGGCAATAAGGACTAATGCTGATATCCCCGCGAGCTTGGCCAGGTCGCTTAGCAGGCTGGTTTTCAGCTCCTGCGTCAGGCGGGCGCCACCGACTGCAAACAGTTCGTCAAAATCAGCCTGGTATTCCGCGACTACCGCTGCGAAAGCCGCGTGCACTTCCGCATCGTTGTCGATCGCATCGATGGGTTCCTTCAGCGTGACGATGAGGGCGGTGGCTAAGCCGTCGGCCGAGAAAAAGGTTTTTTCGTACAGTGGGTTGTCTAGCGCCCGGTCGCGAATTTCCAACGCATCGCTATTGCTGTAAGGCAGCTTGTCGATTAGCAGTAGGGAGTCAACGAAACCGCGGTCTGATTCAACTGTACGGAGGCTGAATAAACTATCCACCCGGTTAACGAGCGGAATGCGTTTTATCGCCCGTTGCAATTCTTCCACGCGCGCGAGCTTTTCGGGGGTCCACAGCTGCGTATCGCGAACATAAACAATGCTGAGGTCGTCGGAACCGAATTCCGTCAGCACGCTTTGGTAAACCTGTCGGCGTGGGTCATCACGCGCTATCAGGCTGTCGAAGCTGGTATCGACGGTAAGCTTTGGCAAGCCAGCCGCAGCGATGACACTTCCGGCAACCAGGAATAACAGCGTGAGCAAACGGTGGCGGGCACCGAAGGTGAATAGATAAGTAATCACAGCGTCGGAACTCCCGCTGATGTTTTAGTCTCCTCAGTTGCTGGTGCTGAAAATTTCTTTAGTAATTCCGCTGGTAATTCCTCAGCTAGCGGCTCGGCTGTCGCCGACTGGCTGGTAGTTGTCAGTTTGGTTGTCTCGGCAGGCGGTAGGAGTGGCGGATGGTTGGCAAGCAGCCAGCCGGTAGTAAATACATCGGTGGGCAGGTAGTCCGCTGAAAATACCCGCTGTTCAATTTTAATAATGCTTTGGTGCGCCGCTTTAATGTTGTTCAGTAACTGCATATTCGGTTGCCAGATGCCGTTGCTGACCGCCTGTATGTCGTGGGCACTTCGTTGTTTACTGAGCTCACCAAATTCATTGAAGTAGTCAGTTCGGGTTATCACCATGCGGTTTTTTTGCACATAATGCCGTTTTACCGCAACGGCGGTAAGCGGATTGGCGGCCTTGTTATAAACCGCAATCTGGTAGTACTCGGCGCCCTCGATGCGCCGGTCGCGTTGTCGCTCGTAGCGGTAATGGGTGAGGTTATCGCCGCTGAGGTCTTCAATAGAAAAGTCGCTGCCAAGTACCGGGCTGAGGTGGTCGTTGTTGAGAGCATCAGCAGCAGCTAAAGCTTGTTCAGTGTTGGAGATTATTTTGCCGCCCAAAGCTGGCAAATAAAGCTGCCGGGTCATTTGTCCGTCGGCGCTCTGCGAGGCGAGCAATGCGACACCGGCGACATCGGTCGGTGAGTCGAGCAGCAACAGATATTCGCCAGAGCCATCCCGGTTGATGCGGCTATAGCGGCGTAGCTTGCGGGTTTCCCGGTTGCCACTGGCGTCGACCAGAATCATTGATTGGCGTTCGAATACTGCCGGAAAGGCCATCTGCAGCCTTTCAACGGCCTGCATAATCTGTAAACCCGTGGCGTTCTCTAACGGCTCGTCCGTGCCGCTGAGTTGCCCAGGCGAGTGCTTGTTGCTGAGGTTGTTTGCCGTAGCGGTTGTCAGACCTGCCGTTAATAGGCCTGCCAGCACTAATCGCGACAAAATTTTCACTGCAGCTGCCAGCCGGCTTGAGCGGCGATTACCGATTCGGCGAGGCGGTCGCTAAGCTCGGCGAATACCGCGCTCATCGCTTGCACGCCGCCACTGTAATTATCGGCTTCAAAAGAGTCCTGGCTCACTAACTCTGCTTGTCGGGTTACTACCGTATTGCTGCTGGATTGGTTAGTGAGCTGCCAGCGAGCACTGAGCCGGACTTTGCCGTCGGTGTCGTGCTCAAACCTATTAATGGTGAGTATTAATCTGAAATCGGGCTTCGACACCGACGGCACTATGGGTGTGCCGATATCGACGGTAGCCAGCCGCTGACTGAGGTTGCCAGCCAGAACCCGCATTAGGTTTTTACGCAGGTTTTCTCCCCACTGGTGGCCTTCTGCGACATACAACTCGCCCTGACCGATACGCTGAACCATATGAAAACGATCCAGATATTGCGGTACAAACAGGTCGCGTATCTCAAGGGCCAACGGCGCTGTGCTATCACGTAGCTGATCACCAGTAACCTCATCAATCAGGTAGTAGCGAATCGGCGGCGGGCTGCCTTTGACCAGCGAGCAACCGGTGAGTGGCAGACTGGAAATACACAGTGTGATGGCCAATAGTCGAAGGCCGGTGAGGCTTGGCTTAGGCAGAGACATTAGCGGCGTTTCCTTTTATCACGGCCGAAAATCAGCGATTGTGGGCGACGCTCTAGTGAGTCGACTAATGACCGGATAGCGCGGGCGGTTTCTTCGAGCTCTGCCGACATCCGGGTGACGTTATATTGCAGTGGCGAGCCGTTATCGAGCACGCCGCCAGCCAATCTTAAAGTCTCGTCGAGGCTTTCTAGCGCCTGCAAGGCGGAGGCGATGGTGTTATTGAGGTTGCCAATATCGACGTCGCGTAACAAGCGGCGGAGGGACAGAATTGAGGTGTTGGCATTAGCCAGAATCTTGTCGATATCCGGCGAGTTCACCAGGCCGTTGGCACCACTTAAAATGCCATTCAAATTCCTCGCCATGGTGTCGATATCAAGCTGATCGATTTTTGCAGCAAAATTTTCGACTACCCGTTGCAAGCCTTCCAGCCCACCGGATACGGTCGGCATTTCGGTGAATTCAGAGCCCGTGTTACCAACTAAAATCGGCTCAGACTCGGGCATTACCACCAAATCAACATACAGCTGGCCGGTAAGCAGGCTGCCTTTATTCAGTCGGGCCCGAAGCCCACGATCGATAAGCCTTTGGATGGTTTGTTCCGCACTCTCGGTGGACTGAGAGCGCTCGCCGTTAGCGGTCGTCCGGATCATTCGCTCAGGTTCTATTTCGACCAATATCGGAATGCGGAAATCCAAATCGTCGTCGTTATATTCCAGCCGGATATCCAGTACCGAGCCCATTTTCAGGCCGGCAAACTCCACCGGAGCACCGGGCTGCAGGCCACGGACTGATTGGTCAAAATACATGACGTATTTGAGTTTTTGAGTGAAAGCTTTGGCTTCAATGCTTTCGATATTGGGGTGCAGTGTGAATACCAGGTCGCCAACATCGCCAGCGAAGGTTTCGAGTGTGTCGG
This sequence comes from uncultured Gammaproteobacteria bacterium, assembly GCA_905479545.1. Classification (GTDB taxonomy): domain Bacteria; phylum Pseudomonadota; class Gammaproteobacteria; order CAJQNE01; family CAJQNE01; genus CAJQNE01. Next base: position 22,867 of record CAJQNE010000299.1, read on the forward strand.
GCGTGTCGAACGCCAGACCGCCGTAGATGAGTGACTGTAGCGATTCGGTTTGTACTTTAAAACCGGTGGCACCGGCTTCTACTGAAACGCCACTGACATTCCAGAATCGGGTATTGCCCCGAATCATTTGGTCGAACGGGTCGCGGATAAAGGCATGGATGAAGACGCTTTGGCGGTCGTCGCCGAGCTCATGGCCGAGCACTTCTCCCGCCAACACGCCGCGGTAATAAACCGGCGAACCGGTATCAATAGAGCCGAGTTTTTCCGCTACCAGAGTAATTTGTTGGCCGGCTTCAGCCGAGGTGACCAGAGGCGCTTTCTGTAAGCCGATAAAACGGCTTTGCGGCGCGCCTTCGCCGGGGTCTATCTCGATATAAGCACCGGAGAGCAGAGTGCCGAGCCCTGATGCTCCCCGCAAGCTCAGTTGTGGTCGGACAATCCAGAAATTGGTGCTGCGGCGAAGGAAGTTATCAGTGCCTTTGTCGAGGTCGACGGTGAGCACGACATTGTCGAAGTTCTCACTAAAACGAACGGAACGCACCAAGCCAATATCGACGCTTTTGTACTTAACGCGGGTTTTACCCGCCTGAATGCCATTCGCCGTCTGAAACTGTAGCTCTACAACGGGGCCCTGAGCAGACAAGGTCGAGAAAATAAGCCAGGCTCCGACCAGCAGAGTAATAACCGGCACGATCCATACCAGCGATGGCCCGGAACGCGATTGCAGTTCGGGCGCATGGATCTTGTTAGCGTTTACATTTTGCGGCGTTTCGTCCTGCACCAGAATGACTCCCCCGAGTACTGCTCTCCCACTGCTTTATTTGAGCTTATCTGAGTTTAGCCAGAATACTCAGGAACTTCGACAAGTTGTGCCACAACGGCCAAAGCTAAAATTAAACAGACCCAATCGGCGCGCCAGAGCGAAGTTACGTTATTGCCAAGGCCCGGTCTGCGGAGTTAGCTCCATTGTCGTGGTCGGTATTGTCCCAAATTAGTCGCGGATCAAAGCTGTGTGCGGCCAGCATGGTCAGCACGACTACGCCACAGAAAAACACCGCGCCGACATGAGCGGTCACGTTCGCTAATACACCGAGTTGCACCAGACCCGTTAGCAGCGCGACCAGATAAATATCAATCATCGACCAGGCGCCGACTAACTCAGTGAGGTGGTAAATTTTCGTCCGGTCGCGAGGCCGCCAGGATGATTGGCGACGAACGGATACCATCAGGTAGGCCAGCATAATTAACTTCATAATGGGCACCACCAAACTGGCAAATAATACGATTAGAGCCAATCCCCAGTAACCACTAGCGATAAGCCCTTGCACGCCGCTAAGAATTGTATCGGGCTCGCCTTTGCCAAGCTTGGATGCAGTCATAATCGGGTAAATATTGGCCGGTAACAGCAATACGCTGGCCGCTGCCATGAGTGCCCAGGTGCGCTGCAGGCTATTCGTTTTCCGGCGATGCAGTGCCGCACCGCAACGACGACAGCCCGAGTGGCTGTGGGTGTCGATGTCTTTGTGTAACAGGTCGCAACTGTGACAGCTGACTAATATCTCACCCGGCTGAATATCAGCGGCCGTTAGTGGCTCAACTCCGGAGACAGACCATAATGCTTGTGGCTCAAAATTTACCTTCGCCGCTGCCATAACCACCATCAAAACCATCACTGCCACCACCGCTAAGCCTGGCGCAACAGCAGCCAAACCTTGCAGCTTTACGGCCGCTAACAAAGTGCCCAACATGAACACGCCGATCATGCTCCACGGTATTAGAGCCTGAACCAGCCGGAATACCGGCCCCATAAACCACGGTCTTTTGCCTAAGCTGGCAGGCCACAGCAGCCATAACATGCCAACAATAACGATTGCTGGAAACGCCACGCTGGTTGCAATAACCACTAACCCCAGCAGGCCAAGGTCACGCTCAAACAGGCTGAAAGCACCGGTCAGCATAACGCTGTCAACCGTCGTGCCACCGGCCTCCAGAGTTATGAAGGAACAGAGGTTGGCCATCAATAGCAGGGCTGCGGCCGCGATGTATAACGCCAGGCAGCGGCTAATCGAATTTGGCACCTGGCGATAGAGGAAGCTGTGGCAACGGCTGCAATTTGCCTTTGTACCAGCGGGCGCTGTGGTGATGCTGTGTAGCTGATCACAACCCGGACAGGCAATCACCTCGGCGGCGTTGCTGCTGTTATCGCTTAGAAGTTCGGCACCAGTGCTTGCTGAATTGGGGTAGGCGCTTGAGGTAAGGTCCATGCAGTGTCGGGCCTCCGTAATTCAGAATCAGGCCGCTACTCACTATAGCCCATCAAGGGAGTGAATAAAGTGCCGAAGCACTAGGCGATATATCCTGAAGATCGGCTCTCGCGGTGATGGTGATTTATTAGCGCGTTATTTTGCAGCGCTCAGAATTTGAATGGCCTCAGTATGCTTTCCGGGCGCTAGTCGTAGCTCATCAGCAAAAGCCGCGCCGCGCTCGATACAGACAAAATTTCGAAAGCCTTGTTGAATGTCGGCCATACGAGCAGCCAGTGATTCGCCAGGGTTCCAGGTAATGACGGTGGGGCAGTCGCTACCCAGAATATTCAGTGCGGGCTGCTCATCCAATAGTAGCTGTTGTTGCTTACGCACGCCCTCATAAACCCGGTCAACTTCACCGGCAAAGCGAAGCAGGCCGTGCTGTGTTTGTTGGCTAAGGTGGTCGGTGGCATCCAGGTAGCGCTCGTCCTCCAATCCGGTAACCGACACGCTATCAATGTCATTTACTGCTAGATAGCTGTGCAAAGCCCAGCTCAACGGTAGCGGCGTAGTACCGGTGTTGCTGATACGGATTTTATGTTCGAGCTGCCGGCTCACTACAATCTGCAATTGGATAAGAAAGTTATAGGCGAACACTGTTTTGTCGTTGGCATCTGGGCGATATTCAAACTCGATTACACATTCGCCATGGTCTTTTTCGGTAGCTCCGACCAGCTTCCAGGGTTTGTTCCGGACAAAGCCGTGTTTGGGTAGCGACGAGTCGCGTCGGTTTACCCCAAACCATGGGGCACAGACAGGAACCCCGCCGCGAATTGCAGTGCCGTGCTCGAGAGTTGCCAGTGGGCTAAGCCAGAGTAAGTCGCCCGCTGGTTCTTTAGTATTGTTAGCAGGCTTGGGTTTAAAGCTCAGCACCTGAGCACCCTGCAAACTGATAACGGCTTCGCACAGAGGGCTGCTGACATTGAGCAGCATCAAGTCGCCGCGGCCGTACTTTTCTTTGCTCTTAATTACGCTGATCCAGCGGCTTTTTTTGGCTTGCGTCGACATGAGTTTCTTGGGCTAATA
>CAJQNE010000300.1 GCA_905479545.1 uncultured Gammaproteobacteria bacterium
GAAATTTTGGTGTCACCCTTAAAGCCACCGCCAAAAGTTAATACCAGACCAAACTTAGATGAGTGTCTAACTCACAACCACAACAAAGGTTAAGTTGGCGTCGACTCGCACGGCGAGACGATAAGTATGCCGGTGGTTATTACAAACTATTACTCGGTAAGTCTGCCAACCATTGCAATAGTCGCTGCCGCCATTCCGGCTGTTGAGCCATTTCGATATGTCGGGCATCCTCGGCTAGCCACAGTGTTTTCGGCTGCTTTGCGGCAGCGAATAGCGCCTCGCCGTGATGAGCTGGAACAGCAACGTCTTTCTTGCCGTGCATTATAAGAACAGGCATCGGACTCAAAGCAGCAATAGCTTCCAGAGGCCGCTCGCGACGAGTAATAAGCCAGCTTAGTGGCCACTTAAACCAGCTTAGTATTTTAACCTCGCCAAGTTTTTCCCGGGTGATGCCGCGAAAGCTGGAAAAAGCCGATTCTGTCACCAGACCGTCAATCACGCCGCGATAGTCTGAGCGGGCAGTCGCCAGTAGGCTTAACGCGCCGCCCAGGCTCTGGCCATAGACGATTACTTTATTTTCCGGTGTGAGCTCACCGCGCTGGTCGAGCCAGGCCAGGGCGCGTTCGACGTCCTGCAACGCACCCGGCAGGTGGGCGGCGCCGGCTGATTTTCCATAGCCGCGGTAGTCCAACATCAGCATGTTGTAGCCGACTTTTGGCAGCCAGTGTACACCAGCGATATGTGAGCTGATATTTTGTGCATTGCCATGCAGAAATAATATTGTGCCTTTGGACTGCTCGCCTACTGGTGGTGCATCCGCGTACTCGTCGGTGAGTTGGGCGGGGAACCACCATGCGTGTAGGTCAGGACCGTAGGGGTCAGCGATGGTCACATCGTCGTAAGTTAGTTTGGCTTGCTCCGGCGTTAAGTAACTGACTCTATTGGGTTGGAAAAATACCGTGGTGCAGCCGCCGAGAATCGCCGCCAATAGTATTGCGGCGATAAAACGACTAGCTAGCCTGCGGCGCATTAATAGTAGCGCTGCAGGGTGAGCAGGAATTGGTCGTTGCGCTGACCGAACCGGCTCGCTCGTGAAAGTTCGGCTTTAAGGTTCAGGCTGTCAGTGAGCTGTTGCGCGAAGCCGACATTAACTGACCAGTTATCTTGCTCTGCGCCTGCCAATTGCCATAAATGCCGTGCTTCAATATGCAGGCGACTATTAGCCGCTAGCTGGCCAATCAACCCTAGCCGTGGGCCGGCAGTTAACCGGTAGTCGCTGCGTAAAAACGTGGCGTAATCCAGCTCGCCATCGAGCATGCCGTAGCCCACCCATGAAGCATTTTCTGTGAGCGAGAAGCTTTGCCCTGCGCCGCCACCGAAGGTAGTGACGGTTCGGATGTCGCTATCTATCCGCGTATTCCGTAATCCGGCACGGGCATTCCAGGACCAGTGCTTGAAAAACTCATCTCTGGGCTCGATCGCTAAAATGTCGAACAGGTCAAACTGTTCAAGCTCCAGTTTGGTTTGGTCCCGATTAGCACCGGTGTCGTTGTACAGGCGTGCTTGCACATCAAATACTTCCAGTCGCGAATTGTGGCGGTAGCCGGCTTGTGGATCGAGCAGGTCGTGGTAAGCAGCTCGCCAACCTAACGATACAAAATTCAGCCCACCGGCTTGGTTGTCGCTGTGACCAACGCCCACTTCAGCACGCTGGCTGGCGTGGCCCTTATCTGGCCGGGTAGCCGCTGGTACCGTCGGTACGGTCGAGCGACCACCGAGCTTTGCCCGTCGGGCTAATAGCGCCCGCTCGGCAGGGGCTAATTTTGCGTCAAGCTGGTCAGTATCGCGAATACGACTATAACGGCGGTAGTCGTAGGCAAGATCCAAAACCGCTGCCTGACGGTCGTTATCAAGCGGCTCGAGCTGTGACAAATAATCGCTGCTATTGTCAGCAGCCAGTTGCAGCGCCAGACGTCGTTCGGTGTTGGACAACGATTTTCGCCGCGCTCTGATAATCTGGTTATAACCAGGCTGGCGTATTACCGACTCTACTAACCCGGCATTTTCCAGCGCGATAATGCTATCTGCCGGTATCACCCAATTGGTCATGAGTGAACTGACCCGGGGGCCGGGCAAAGCTACGTCAATCATGGTGAGCAATAAGTATGAGCAGTTTTCGGTAAAGAAATAATAGCTGGACCAGGTAGATCCCATTTCGTAAGTGTGGCGGGCGATCATCGCAGCTTGTTCGGGCGAGAGTTTTAGCTTGTATTCCCAAAGCGCGCGATCTTCCATCTGGCCGTATTCACGCATTTTTAAGTAGTACGGCATCACCGAAAAACGACCGGGGTAGCCGCCGGCTAAACCGCGTACTGCGTACGAAACCGGGTTGCCTGTACCGGCATTACTGTCGGCTGCATAGCTAACGCCCCAGGCCAGCATTTTTAGTGCTTCGGTTTGATTTTCCTTGTCGATTCTTAGCAGCGTGTGGCCGAACATTGATGACGGGCCACCCGGGTGGCTGGCGGCAAAAATAACCGTAATGCCACCAGGCTTAATAGCTTTCATGTAGTTGTCGAACTGCGGGCAGCTTTCTGCGGCTAAACCCGCGTTGGCAAAGTCGAGTTTTTGGTTCAGCCAGTAAAAGCGAGCCGGAAATTTACATTGGGCGCTGCGACCAGCCGGTGGCAGCTCTTGTGAATCCATGAAGCCGGCGAGCGTGGCGCGTAGTTCGTCGCGTGCGTTCAGTTTGCCATTCGATGAGAGAAAAAAGCTGGGCTCGTCGACAATGCTTTGCCAACTGGAAAAACGTTTTTTCTCAAAATGTAGCAATCGTAACCAGTGGTCATTTTCTGCAAGTTTTAGCGCGTCGGCTTTGTTCAGAAGCTTCGTTAGAACCGCATTTGGCTGGGCAGCAGCGCTATCAAAATAGTGTAATGCCAGTGGTTGCTGTTGCGTGGTTTGTTCCGCGTTAGTCTGGTCACTGGCGGCAAATGAGCTGCCTGTAACGAGTGCAGTGAGCAGTGCAAAAATAGCAAACGTAGGCGTGGAAGTTCTGATCATTAAAGGCCGGTTAATTCGAGTGAGGTGCAACGGGAGATAATGGCACTGAACCGTAAAGTTATCGACCGTTCAAAGGTGACACAAAAAAAATCCCGGGAGCCGAAGCTACCGGGATTGTTGCCTAGCCCTACTTATCGCCGGGCTAGGCTAACTGCTTGGCTTTTAAAGAGTAGCAATATCGCTACGCTCAGCTAAAGCAACATCCAGTGCAACCAACAGGTCGCTACTAGTAGTTGCTTCTGCGCTAAACAGTTCGTTGTAGTTGCTCTGCATCAGCTGACCGAACTTCGCATAATCCTGCTCGGCTACGCCGCTCAGTGCTGCCAATACTTCAACGTGGCTGCCTTCGCCGCGAGCAGCTTCTTCTGAAAGCGTGTCAAAGGTTTCAGCTACAAACACGTCACGCATTTCTTCCTGGATTACAACCGTGTTGCTATCGCAGTTAGATGTGCCGCTGGTCATAGCAAAAGTCTGTCCGCCGACACCGTTCAGAAGCGCGGCAAGCAGGTGCCAGCCAGTACCTGATTTGCCTTCAAGAACCATTGAGCCAAGGCCACAGCCAGAAGCGTGGTTGTTATCTGCCATTACTAGCGTAGGGGTCATGCTCATCGCTGCGGCAACAACACCACCGATTATTAGTTTTTTCATGTTGGTGCTCCTTTACGCGTACTTAGCGAGAGTGGGGTGTTGAGCCAGCGAAGCGCTAAGCGCGGTAAGCATGGCTTCAGAATCGTCGCTGAACAGCGCATCGTAGCGTTGCTGAATGAGCGCGTTGAAAGCCTCTCTGTCAGTGGCTTCAACACCGGTCATTTCAGCTAGAGCTGCGAGGTGCTCGCCTTGACCCATAGCTGCTTCACGAGCCAGGCTGTCGAAATTAGAAGCAACAAAAATGCTCTTTTGTTGTTCAGCCGAAACC
>CAJQNE010000301.1 GCA_905479545.1 uncultured Gammaproteobacteria bacterium
TTCGACAGCTCATACAGCCGTGGCAAGCCCGCCACCTTCGCCCTGAACCAGGTAATTGCAGGCTGGACCGAAGGCTTACAACTACTGAAGCCCGGCGGCAAAGCACGCTTCTGGATTCCAGCCGACCTGGCTTACGGCGAGCGCGGCGCGGGCGAGAAAATTGGCCCGAACCAGGCGTTGGTATTTGATGTTGAACTACTCTCCATCAAAGCCAAGCAGTAACGATGCAACCGCTGCGGTTAGCACCATAGCGACATGACAAACAAAGCCCCGTAAACCGCTAGGTTACGGGGCTTTTTTATAGATTTTTTTGCGCAGCAATCCGAATTACGACTGTATTTAAAACCGTTGCCGCGAACACTTTATGGCTCTCAGTCGGTTAAATAAGCCGCAGGGGCTAATACCAAGTAACCATGCACATTCTGGCGCTTTTGTTGTAAGCCGGAACACGCTAAAGTCGTAACTAATGACCAGCAATAAATTCGACGCGAACCTGCGTCAGTCGACACGTAAGCAACGGCTATCCAGCAAAGAATCTGATGACTTCGCATTCCCTGCGAAGCATTCGAACAATAGTGTCGAAATAATTCCGGACAGAGGATTACGGCAGCGCCTGACCGACGGTGCCGTCGGGACCCTTAAACAAGCAGGGGTCTTTACACTTCGGACTGCTCGCGTGCCCACTGCGTTTATTCCGCTGGCACAGATGTTGGCGCACAACCAGCCGGTAACTGAATCGCAGTTGGGCAGGGTGGTTGACCAGTTATTTGACACCCTTTACGACCACCCCATTACCCGTTCCACGCAAAGGCTCACAAGCTATTTGCGTCAAACTGACTTTTTGCCGAACGAATCGTCCACGGAGGATTTGATTCGTTATCTGGTGAATCAGTGTGTTGAACGCAGTCCGGTAGCTGTACCTGATCAGATAATTAATGAATTCTGGTCCTTTTTTGACGAGTTAATGCGTACACCAGAGCTAAAAGGCCTGGCCGAAGTAAATCTCGATGTAACGCGTTATGTACTGCGAACCTATGAGCCGTTAATCGTCGAACTTATTAACGCACTCAAAGAAACTCGTCGCGTTAATGCCTCAATGTTGAATGAACTAGCGCGACGCGCATCAGTAATTCGTGGCGACCTCGATATTATTCGTCGCCAGGTAAAAGCGCTGCGTTACATCAAGCCGTTTTTCCAGACCGACTCACAGGATTTTGCTACTCAGGCTCGAATTGTCGCTGACATGGTGCGCGAATTTGGCCCATTTTTCGTCAAAATGGCTCAGGTTGCCGCGAGTAACGCCGACTTTTTACCGGACGAAATAGCAAAAGAACTACAAGTATTCCACGAGGAAGTGGACCCGATGACGCCAGAGGAAGTGCTGCAGGCGTTTGACGAGAGTTTAGGCTGCCATCCTAGCGATCTTTATTATGGCTTTGACCCGGCAAAACCACTACGTTCAGGCTCCATAGGTTCGGTCTATTTAGCCCGCAAACCCGTCGTTGAAAATGACGTTGAAGTGTTGCGGCAAGTGATTGTAAAAGTAGGGCGCCACAACCTCGATCGCGAATTCATGATGGGCAAAATGGTGATTGGTCTGGCCATTATGAGCAGCCAGTATTGGGCACCACACAGCCGTTTAGCGCCCTTTTTACAGGCCATGCAAGAACAAGTCGATGAGTTCGTCAAAGGCTTTCAAGCTGAATTAAACTTCATTGATGAAGCACGCATACAACGCCGCTTCCACAATATAAGTAAGCAAACCAGCAGCTGGACCGTCCCTGAAATTTACAACGCCTCAGAACGCGTTCTCGAAATGGAGTACGTCGAAAACAGCGAAAGCCTCGGTCGTGCAGCTGACCAGTTCAGAGGCAATGCCAAGCGAAAATTCCAGCGCCGGGTTGGCCGTAAGTTAATCTATGTGCTGCTGGAACAGGTGCTAATTCACCGCGAATTCCACGGCGATTTACACCCTGGCAACATCATGGTGTCGCCAGGCGGGCAGCTATACCTTATTGACTGGGGCAATGTCGTTAGCCTCGACGGTAAATGGCAGGATTTACGTGACTATCTGATGGGGATCATTACCGCTGACGCAGTGATGCTCGCCGATGTACTGATCCGCGTATCGACTGACCCTAAGCAAAACCGTGGCCGCCGTCAGGAAATTATCGATTCGCTCGATGAAACGCTACAACGGAAAGGCGTAGCCAAGCTGGGCCGCAATTGGCCAATCGTGATTAAACGCGAAGGCATGGCGGGTTTACATACGCGCCTGCAAGCAGCAATGCAGCTGATGAGTAATACTCAATCACTCGGCATGGTTCTGCAAAGTGAGTATCTACACTTGTCACGCTCATTAGCCGCGGCATCTGGCAGCCTAGGTTCTTTGTACAGCGACGCGGGCCCGGTGCGGTTAGCGTTTGATCTGATTCGTGGCGCCGGATTATTTCCGCTGCAATATGTGCGTGAAGATCTGGTTCAGACAAATAAACGACGCGTGTCGCGACTGAAAAAATTTGTCGGCGTGCAAAAGTAGCCTGACTGTTTCGATGTAAATTTTGTCGTTTGTTTGGGCTCTAATTTTCTAGTCGTAAAAATTTTAGATTCTGGCAGCTACATCAGTTGCCACTCGCTAAGACTGAATGAGCAATTACGAAGCTGGAAGCCAAAAAAATGCTTTCACCAGCTTAAAATCTGAGTAACTTTGGCATACTTGGTACACAGAACTCACGTAGCGCATAAACGGTTTTGCGCGTATTAGTCACTATGTTCGTGATTTGCCGCGGAGGATTACCCATTAGCTAATACCGTAGGAATGGAAACCCACATATACATTTTATTTAACATAATATATATTATGCGCAATTGGTATTGTAGCTAAATCAGCTGGTAGCGCCAATTAACTTGTCGATCGGCGCTACCCTCTGGCTGTCACTGATCAGCGGCTGGTTTTACTCTTTGCAGTAAATAGCCCAAGCCCAAAAGACTTAAACCCAAACCCATAAACGATGCGACTCGCAACATTCCTTCGAGTCCCGACATATCGACCAAAAACAGTTTGGCAATAACAGCGGCTAGCATCGCAATGCCCACTCGATAGATTATCGTGCTGCGTCGGCTGCTACCGAATAACAGAATAATAACTGCTGCTAATAGCCACACTGCGCTGTAGGTATACAGTTCACCGTCTCTCATGGGGTCGCTGATATTAAGCCCGCCGTGCCACAGGTGCCGAACTTGCAGGTTTATAAAGATAAACGCAGCTATCCCGGAGAATATCGCGGCGAATTGACGGAACCTTCGACTCGCGTCATGGCGGAAATACGCTGCAATGCCAAGCAGCACCGGTAATCCGTAAGCCAATAGTAAAAGATTAAATATCGGCCGGCCGGCAACCACAGGCGGCAACGCGTCAGCTGCAGGTACGTAACTTATCGACGGCCCGGCCCATAATGGGTTTAACAGGCTGATAAGTAACCAGTAATTTGCCAAAGCAAGTGCTAGCAATACATTTCCGGCGAATCGATAAAAACGTTTTAGATGACTGCTAACCCGGCCGCGCCAGTAATAAACCAACCCTAGTGCACCCCAGGCATTGGCATTAATAGCCGCTTCGATGAAACCGTATTGGTGGTGGAATATATCGCCCGCGTAG
>CAJQNE010000302.1 GCA_905479545.1 uncultured Gammaproteobacteria bacterium
GAGTTACCGAGTCAGTTCGCGGTATCGACTTATTAGGCTCAACGCCCAAGCAAATATTTCTACAGCGACAGCTTCGGCTTTCTACACCCGATTATCGCCATGTCGGCATCGCCGTTAACAAAGATGGCGACAAGCTAAGCAAGCTAACCCATGCCACCGCACTCAATTCTAACGAGCCGGCGCTCGCGCTGTTTCAGGCGCTGGCCGCTCTGCAGCAGCAGCCACCTGACGAGCTAAAAAAATGGCCCACCACCGAGTGTTGGCAATGGGCCATGGCAAACTGGCAACCTGAACAGCTGGTCGGCATAACTAACATGTTAGCTCGCTGAGCCACGCCGCCAAGCGCTAGCCTTTGGCTTCAGGTCGCATTAACGGGAACAGCAGCACATCACGAATTGATGCTGAATCGGTAAATAGCATCACTAACCGGTCAATACCAATGCCCTCGCCCGCTGTTGGTGGCAGCCCGTACTCCAATGCACGAACATAATCGGCGTCGTAAAACATGGCCTCGTCATCGCCCGCTTCTTTTTCAGCGACTTGCGCTTTAAAGCGTTCGGCTTGGTCTTCCGCGTCATTCAGCTCGGAAAAGCCATTGGCAATTTCGCGGCCGCCAACGAAGAATTCGAACCGGTCGGTAATTTCCGGGTCGTTATCGTTACGCCGGGCCAGCGGTGAAATTTCCGCCGGATAGTCGGTAATGAAGGTCGGCTGCTGCAGCTGTTCTTCGACAAATTTTTCAAACAGTTCGGTTAATAACTTGCCCCAACCGAAGCCGTCTTTAATCGCGATGCCTTCTGCTTCGCAAAGCCCTGCCAAATAGGCGCGGTCACGCAGCCGATTACTGTCGAATTCAGGCTTTTTCTCTGCCAGCGAAGCCTGCATCGAAATACGTTTGAACGGCGCACCAAAGTCAAACTCCGCCCCCTGATACGGCACGGTAGTGCTACCTAATACATCAACAGCAATACCACGCAGCAACTCTTCAGTGAAGTCCATCAGATCATTAAAATCGGCGTAAGCCTGATAGAACTCCAACATGGTAAATTCAGGGTTATGTCGGGTCGACAAGCCTTCATTCCGAAAGTTACGATTAATTTCGTAAACTGCCTCCATGCCGCCAACCACCAAGCGCTTAAGATACAACTCGGGTGCGACACGCAAGAACAGCTGCATATCCAGAGCGTTGTGATGCGTGGTGAATGGCCGGGCCGTAGCTCCGCCCGGAATCGCGTGCATCATCGGCGTCTCGACTTCGAGAAAGCCTTTGGCATCAAAGGTGGTGCGAATGTAGCGAATAATCTGACTGCGAATGCGGAAGGCATCGCGCACGCCCTCGTTAACAATCAGGTCGACATAGCGCTGGCGATAGCGCTGTTCCATATCGGTCAGTCCGTGCCACTTCTCGGGCAACGGTTGTAGCGATTTTGTGAGTAGGCGGAACTCGCTGGCTTTTATCGTCAGCTCGCCTTTTTGGGTAATAAATAAGGAACCCACCGCGCCGACGATATCGCCAACATCCCAACCTTTGAATGCCTGGTACACATCAACACCCAGCGCGTCACGCTGTAAATACAGCTGAATACGACCCGACTGGTCCTGAATTTGTACAAAGCTAGCCTTGCCCATTACCCGCTTGGCCATCAGGCGACCCGCTACCCGAACGGTAATGCCCGCGGCCTCCAGTGCGTCACGGTCTTTTTCGGCGTGCCCGGCCTGCAAATCAGCCGCGAGCGAATCACGGCGGAAATCGTTCGGAAAGGCATTACCGGCTTCACGCAGCGCAGCCAATTTCTGGCGGCGCTCGGCGACCAGCTTGTTTTCGTCAACGGTCGTAGACGGAGTGTTGTTATCTGTCATTTTATTCTCAGAGAGCTATAACTGGGCTACAAGCCAGACTTGAGGCTGGCTTCAATAAATTTATCTAAATCACCGTCGAGCACGCCTTGCGTATTGCCGACTTCGACATTAGTACGCAGGTCTTTAATTCGGGACTGATCAAGAACATAAGAACGAATTTGATGCCCCCAGCCGATATCAGACTTGGTGTCTTCTACGGCCTGAGCCTCGTCGCGTTTCATTTGCATTTCGCGTTCATACAAACGCGCCTTAAGCTGCTTCATGCAAATGTCTTTGTTTTTATGCTGCGAGCGTTCGCTCTGGCTTTGCACCACTACACCCGTCGGCTCGTGGGTGATACGCACCGCTGATTCAGTACGGTTTACGTGCTGGCCACCGGCGCCACTGGCCCGATACACATCAACACGTAAATCTGCGGGATTGATATCCACTTCAACGCTGTCGTCAATCTCAGGTGAGACGAACACCGAGGCGAACGAGGTGTGGCGGCGATTACTGGAATCGAACGGAGACTTCCGTACCAGCCGGTGAATGCCGGTTTCGGTGCGCAACCAGCCAAAAGCAAACTCGCCCTGAATATGCAGTGTGGCACTTTTTATACCCGCAACATCACCCGCTGACTCATCGAGCACGTCGACTTTAAAATCATGGCTATCGGCCCAGCGCAGATACATCCGCAACATCATCGCAGCCCAATCCTGAGCTTCGGTGCCGCCGGAACCACTTTGAATATCCAGCCAGGCGTTATTCGGATCCATCTCACCGGAAAACATCCGGCGAAACTCCAGGTCAGCGATACGCTTTTCAGCGGCAGCGACGTCGACAGCCACAGAGTTAAACGTTTCCTCGTCGTTTTCGGCGGCAGCCATCTCGACTAATTCGGTAGCGTCGTCAAGGCTGCCACCTACTTCGTCGATAGTCTCAACGATCAACGCCAGCGCCGCGCGCTGCTTTCCTAACTCTTGCGCCCGATCCGGATCGTCCCAGACATCGGGGGCTTCCAGCTCACGCTCTACTTCGGTGAGCTGCTCATGCTTGGCATCGTAGTCAAAGGTACCCCCGAAGCTGCTCGGCGCGAGCCCGCAAATCGGCAATTTTAAAGGTAACTTCGTTAGTTTCGAGCATGGCAGCAACTGGCGATGGTGAGTGGCGACAAACCGGCGCGCGATAATACATGAAGCGCTGGCTTCGGAGAACCGCAACACGGTGGCTACCCAACCAATTTGAAGCAACCTCGCCACCTGTAACCAACACAATAAGATGCGGCAAAGGATGTGTTGCAGTACGCTTAGGCTAACGGGTGGGCTAATGGGCTTCTGACCACCACCCATTAAAACTGGAAATGAACCAAGCAACTGGCACATGTAGTAGCACTCACTCCGCTCTACCGAAGGCCAGCCGGGACAATATAATGCACAACAAGCAATCAATTTTTAGCCGATTGATAGGCCAGTCACTTCAACCATTGGCGGTCAGCGCGCTCTGTAGCTCAGCACTTGCTATCGGGGTCAGCGGAGTCGCTGTTGCTGGCAACAGCCCCTGGTATATTGCGCCCCAACTCGGCGCAATATCACCAGACGACGAACGTGGCGATTTTGACAACGGCACGCTTCTGGCGATATCAGTAGGACGTGAACTGGGTAACCAATGGGCGGCTGAACTACGTGCTGCGACGTTCTCGCTCAATGGCACGGTGGATGACCGCAACACTGATCAGGTATCGCTGGGGCTGGATGTTCACTGGTACCCGTTTGGCCGATTGATTGATGACGCGATAATTCGCCCCTACCTGATAGCGGGCCTGGCCGTTATTGACACGGAAATCGGCGACAATTTTTCATCGCAAAATGTCGGCACCAGCATTGGCCTGGGTGCCAGCCTGCGGGTATTCGACACAGGCTTGGCAGTGCGTGCAGAAAGCCGGTATGCAACAGACTTTGTTGACGAAAGGACTATTGATTCATTTTCTGACTGGCAAAGTACTTTAGGTCTGCAAATCCCACTCGGTAACCAGCGGGAAACCCAAGCGAGCCCGGTCGTTCAACCCGCTCCGGCAGCGAGCGCAGCGCGCAAATCGACCGTAGCGAAAAAGCCCAAAGGAAAATCTACTTTGGCCGCCTCACGAAACAACCCAGCGGCCAGTAGCCCGACTCCCAAAAGAGCAGCACCGAAGCCTGCTCCCAAACCTTTCTCGCCGTTTTCACAGTCCGCCCCTGCTTCGGCGAGCGCAGTAGCTACGAGCCAGCCTCAAGCTAGTAAGCAATCATCACCGCCACCAGAACCCGAAGTAGTCGCTTCCGCACCACGCAAGCCGGTCCCGGAAAAACCCGCAGAAAAGGCTCAAAGCGAAGCAGCTAGCATGCAGGCCAAGCCGAAAGTCGCGACAAAACCGCCAGCCAGAATAGAGCCGCCTAAGGCAGCGCCGCTTCAGCCTGAACCGTCTAACCGGCCACTGCTCGGTTCAAGCACTACCGACAGCGACGGCGATGGCATTCGGAACTCAGTCGATTTATGTGCGGCTACTCCTAGTGGCGGCTATGTCGACGCGGACGGCTGTCCCCTGCAGTTCGGTGGCACACAAACACTGGCAGCAGCGAAACCAGTGCCCAAATCAGCGGTAGCACCAATGTCAGCAGAAACGGCGAAACCTGTTCCTCCGAAGCCGGCAACCAGCCGACCCGAAATTTCCGCAGCCGCAAAACCCGCCGCTGAAACAACGCGCTCGGCCACCACCATTCCGTTAAAGGGTGTTTCATTCGCTTCCGGCAGTGCGGAGTTAACGGCCGGTTCCGGCAAGGCTATTGCCCGCGTGGCGGGGTTGATGATGAAAAAGCCCGATCTGCAGGTTGAGATCGCGGGGCACACCGATAACCAGGGCAGTAAAGCGGCTAATCAGGAACTTTCTGAACGCCGGGCTCAGGCGGTTAAGAATGCTCTAATCGCTCAGGGAATCAATTTCCGACGCATTTCGACTCGGGGCTATGGCGACACGAAACCCGTTGCCAGCAACGAAACCGCTGCCGGCAAGGAAGAAAATCGTCGCATAGAACTCAAGCTATTACGGTCGTAAAAACAGGCACCACGATTAACTCGAACGAACTATCGTTAGTTTCCGACACTATAAGGTTGGGCCTTCAGGCAATTTGTGCTTAAACTAACGGTAGCTGCCCAGTGGACGTAATAAGAAAACAACGGCAGCACACAACAATTTTGAATCATATTAAGTAGTAATCAAAACCAGTGCGAGCGAGCAAAAGTTAATGGCGTATGGCATTAACATAGTTGCCGTGTAGCTTTGGGGGATACCATAAAATGCTGAAAAGACACTCCTTTTTAGGCGCTGTAGCGCTATTCGCAGCACTCGGTGCCGCTCATGCGCAAGACGACGAGCCGGTAGAAAAACGCTTCTACTTCGTTGCTGGCGGTAACCACACCGAAAGCGACAAGCAGCGTGGCGCTGACGGTACTGCTGGCTTCAACGTTGGCTTTGGTAAGCGCATTACCAAACGGTTTGGCATCGAACTGAAAGGAATTTTCAAAAATTTCGACCCGGACAGATCTGACCGGGCTGATGGCCAGCCACCTGCTACCGAGTTGCTGCAATACGATACCAAAGCACTCTCGATAGACCTGTTCTACCACTTAGCCGGTTACTCAAAGTGGGACCCCTACATTGTAGCCGGTCTTGGCCGTAGTGACGCAGAAGTGCGTGGCACAAACGCTGATGGCGATGTGCAAAGCGACGTTGATTACAATACCGGTGAAATCGGTGTTGGTGTCCGCAACGAGTTCACTGAGAAAGGCACCGCAGTTCGACTGGACGCGCGTTACCGTGTCGAGAAAGTAGCCAGCGCAACTGGCACGCTTTCCGACCAGGAAGATGACCTCAACGATTTTGATGATATCGTCATCAACTTCGACTTTGTTATTCCATTTGGTGCCCGCAAGGTAGATGCGGTTGATCGGCCTAACCCTGAAAGCCAGCACGATGGCCGGTTCTACCTGGTCCCGACCGTTCAATACTCACGCCCTGACGGCAACCGTTTCGGCGATGACGACATTGGTTTCGGCTTGGCGTTCGGTAAGCAATATAACGACAACAGTTCTATCGAATTCCGTGTTAGCCAAAACGACCTTGACCCACAAGGAACAAGCAATGGAACGCCGCTCTATGATTCTTGGGAAATTTTATCATTTGGTGTAGACCTTCTATTACATCGTGAAATTTATCCTAAATTGCAACCCTATTTGCTATTGGGTGTTGGCTATCAGAAGAACAAAATTGACAACGCCTTGCCCGCAGCAACCGGCACCACACTGGCAGCGGGCGACCGCAAATTTGATGGCTACACGATCGATTACGGTTTTGGTGTTCAGAGCCGCGGCTACCGCAGCCTAGTCGGCTGGCGTGCTGACGTCAGAAACCGCCATGTAACCCTCGACCGTGATCAGGACGAAGGCCTTGATAGCCGCACTTCTTTCGAAGACGTTATCGTCAATGTCGGTGCTGTTATTCCATTAGGCGCCAACCCCTATAAGCGACGTGACCGCGAAGAAGCTGCGAAGCGAGCCGCAGAAGCAGCCGCAGAAGCCGCAGCCGCAGCGGCAGCTGCTGAAGCCCGTCGCAAAGCGGACGCCGAAGCTGCAGCCCTTGCCGCCGCAGCAGTGCCAGAGCCTAAAGACAGTGACGGCGACAACGTTCTGGATGAAGATGACAAGTGCCCGAATACTCCCGAAGGCGTCACAGTTGATGAAACCGGTTGTGAGCTCGATGGTGACAATGACGGCGTTAAAGACAGTAAAGACAAGTGCCCGAATACTCCTGAGGGAGTTACGGTAGATGCTGACGGTTGCGAACTGGACAGCGACAACGACGGCGTTAAAGATAGTGTTGATAGCTGCCCGAACTCGCCAGCCGGCGCTGAAGTCGATGAAAAGGGTTGTGAGCGCGATAACGACAATGACGGCGTCGTAAACTCACTTGACCAGTGCCCTAACTCGCCAGAAGGACTAGCAGTAGATGCCGTAGGTTGCACGAAGGCGGCTCAGGTTATCATTCTTGAAGGTGTCAACTTCAAAACCAATTCCGCAGAACTGGAATTGAATGCCAAGACTATTCTGAACAAAACCGCAGAGTCACTTAATCTAGCTCCTGGCTTACGGGTAGAAATTGGTGGTCACACTGACTGGGTTGGCCCTGCTGCTTACAACAAGCGCCTGTCTAATAAGCGTGCTGAATCAGTGAAGTCTTACCTCATTAGCCGCGGCGTAAGTTCGAGCAACCTGGAAACTCAGGGTTATGGTGAATCAACACCTGTCGCAGATAATAAGACTGCTGATGGTCGTGCGCGCAACCGCCGGGTTGAACTGAAAACGCTGGGTGGTGACAACGGTGCCGAACCAGCGGCGTCAGACGACACTTCCGACGGCGATAGCTCTGCTGAAGGAAAAGAAGGTGTAGACGAGTTGGTAGACGTACTTACTGACGAATAAAAGCCCATATACAGCGACCGTAAAAGGTCGCACACTTGGCCATTGAAGGCCACAGAATGCTCGGCTTATCGCCGAGCATTCGCGTTATGGGTCATTTAGCAGTAATATCCAGCTATATCGGCAACATAAAGATTGTCTTTAATGTAATTAGTTACTAGTGCAGCATTCTGGAATGATCAGGGAAATAAGTATGAAACGGCATATACGCGCAGGCCTTTCACTAGCAGGTGGCATGGCTCTATTAGCAGCCAGCGGCTCAGCATTGGCGCAGGAACAACCATTAGACACTCGGTGGTACGTTGCGCCGGGTGTGAATTACACTTTCACTAACGGCACTGGCAGCTCGAATTTCGACCGTCAAGCGGACGAGAACCTCGGTGGAAACCTGGCTTTTGGCCGGGCCATCAGCCGTTCATTCAATCTCGATCTACGCCTTTCGGGCGCTGACCTTCCCGGTATAAACGGTCGGCAAAATACCGAGCACTATAGCTTTGGTATTGACCTCCTATACTTCCCACACCGTAACCGGGTTGCCCCCTACGTAAGTGGCGGTGTGGGTGTGATGCGATCAGCGATTGGCGGTGACACCTTTACCAACCCGGTAGCCAATGTCGGCGTAGGTCTGCAAGGACAGTTCGCTGATTCCGGCGCGGCAATACGCGCAGGACTAAACTACCGTGTCGACTTTTTCGACAATAGCTCTAATAGCAACGATGACTTCACTGAGTACGGCGAGTTCGTTCCCAGCCTGAATCTGGTATTACCACTTGGCCTTGACCGGCCCCGTACAGAGCGTAACCGCACTTCACTCGCCGCTGCGAACGTCGATAGTCGCTGGCACTTAGGTTTGAGTGCTGGCTGGCTCTGGCCTGACTCTTCTCGCGACAGCAACTTCGGCATTGCTGAGGGTGATGTTAGCG
>CAJQNE010000303.1 GCA_905479545.1 uncultured Gammaproteobacteria bacterium
GTTGCAGTTGACACCCTTTCCACTACGGCCTTCGGCACTCCGTTCCAAGGGCTCGCTTCGCTCGGCCCGTTGGGCTGCAACTGAACCAAAGCGTTATGCGTCAGAATAAACTTTTTACATAATCGGAGAATAATGTGTTTGGAATTTTTGGCAGTGGGAAGGATAAGAAGCAGGATTCAATTGGAATTCGCAAGTATGAAGAACTGAAGAACTGCCTCAAGAACCGTGAGTTGCGGAAGGCATTGGATCGAATCGCGTCAGGGGATACTCGCATGCCGATATCAATCGCTATGGAAGCCCAAAGCGCGGTGGCTGAAGTCAACTATCTAGCAAATTTAATCGGGGTTTCTGGGGGAGAACTCATTAGCGCTATCGGGAGCGGAAGTTATGATAAGAAGCTACGTGAAATCATTCTTCAAAAAGAGCAAGATGCAGGGGAAGCTTTTAGTAACGATGCAATCTGGGTACAAGAGCTTGTATCTTGGGCAAACCAGAACAACCTCCCAGAATTCGAATCATTCTCGTCTCCAGCCTACCGTCAAACTGGCTTTCCTAGAGATGGCGCAGGGCTAGCTTCACTAGAGTGTATTCATCTCCCAAGTTGTGGGCTTCAATTGATTCCCGACGCAATAAAAAACCTTAAAAAAGTTCAGGCAATCTGTCTGGATGACAATAGTTTTGAGGAATTGCCAGCGGGTATATGTGAATTGCGAGGATTGATAAGGTTAGATCTGGATGATAATTGCATAAGGAAACTTCCTAAAGAAATTGGAAACTTGGTAAACCTTCAAACCGTTTCAATGAGTAACAACTCTATCGAGGATTTTCCAATCGAAATGCTTGAGCTGAAATCACTTCGAAAGCTGGATGTGGCAGGGAATAAAATTCACCTGAGTTCGCGGTATTCACCTCTCTCAGAAGCTGGGTTCAGTGTGTACCACCACTTCGATGAAATTATCAAACAAGATAACCTTAGCTATTGGCTCAAAAACACTGATGTTTCATCTTTAACCATAACGGGCTAGACAATGTCGCTGAAAAAATTGTACGAAATAGAGTTTGGAGGCGAACTTTCGTTTGCTGAAGCTCAGAAAACTAACGAAGAATTGTCGCTTGTAAGTTTGAAAGATATCCCGAAAGATCAATTGTCCAATGTTAGGGAATATATTGAGGCTGCATTTGCTGCAGATTCCATTATGGCAGAGCAAATTCAACCACTAACCGAGCTACTGGAGCACCTGAGAGCTTACGCATAACAATTGCTTGCAGCGGGACAATTTTTTCCACTACCGCTTCGCTCTCGTTCCAAAAATCGCCCCTGAAGCAAAGCGTTAGGTTTCAGTATCCAGCCTCCACAGTACGGCACACTTTAATGATCAAAAGAATAGCAATGTGGCGTCTCAATAGCTCAAACGATGCCGCTGAAATGAAAACCAAGTTGCTTAGTATGAGCGGCAATGTTTCGTCGCTGCACCACATCGAAGTTGGAATCAATAAATCGAAGTCTCTACAGGCTTTTGATATTGTCTTTACTGGAACGTTTGTCAATTGGGCAGCACTTCGAGAATTTGAAAATGACCCGTTTCACAAAAACATTGGTTCGTGGGTATCTAATGCTAAGAAAGAGCGCTACGTTGTTGATTACGAAATTTGAGCCTTACTTACAGTACTCTTCGGCAAACGTGGGTTTGATACCTATCCATGTTTGCCTGTATCGAAGAATAGCTGATGATTAAGAGAATATTTACTGTCACTATTGACCCAACGTCCCGAAGCGATTTCGAGAAAGGATTTAGTACTGTATCTGTCCAAGCAGTTGAAAATTGTGAAGGGTTCATCTCTAAAGAAATAGGCAAGCCCACTAAATGGAATCCAAATTCCTACGCTATGATAAGCAATTGGGAAAATGAAGAGTCACTGGTCAAATTTGCTGGTAATAGCTGGAACCAAGCCGTTATTCCCGAGGAAATGGGAAAGTATGTCTTGTCATGTACCGTTGAGCATTTCTATATATCATGAGCCAGTTAGCACACCTGAAACCTAACAATTGCTTGCAGCGGGACAATTTTTTCCACTACGGCCTTCGGCACTTCGTTCCAAAAATCGCCCCTGAAGCAAGGCGTTATGCCCCAAGGATAGAATTCTAGATGAATCAAATCATTGATAACCTGAACGATCCCTCTTGGTGGTTTACAGGGATATTCTTTATCGTCGTAGGAATCGTTATAACTAAGCTTGTCCTAGATTGGTCTCCAAAAGCATGGCTTAGATTGAGCAATGTTCAATCGACGCTTTCCAATAAACTGCGCCGCTGTATCGAGAGGAGAATACTGATTAGAGTAAAAAGGCATCGCCAACATCAAGTCAAAGTGAACTGGTTAATTGGGCGCTATTGGTCTCTTGCAACGGTCGCTATAATATATTTATTTGGCTTTTCGATTCTCTATACATTCTCATCTGACTTTCATGGAAGCGCCGAAAGATTCAAATACTTTTCACTAATTTTATTGCCGGGCTACGTTTTCATTCTATTTATCGCTTGGGAAAAAAGGGTTCTCAAAAGAACTATTGACTCACATATTCAATGGAATAAATCGAACAAATCAAGGCAGCACAGTGTTGTGGCATAACAATTGGTTGCAGGCTCAGTCGCTTCGCTCCTTGGACAAATTTTTCCACTACGGCCTTCGGCGCTCCGTTCCAAAATTCGCCCCTGAACCAAAGCGTTATGCCGCAATGGTGCATTGAATGTTA
>CAJQNE010000304.1 GCA_905479545.1 uncultured Gammaproteobacteria bacterium
TCAGTATCCAGGTTGGCTTTGCCCAGAATATAGAGTTGCCCATCCTGGTAATACGAGGTGCCAATACAGCCACTACTTATGCCACCACTACAGTTACCGGCGCTGGTGTTATCGACGCTCCAATTCACTACTAGTGCCGGCATGGTTACGTTGCTATCAACCGCGACATTGGCGGCGATGGCGGTGTAGATGCTGTCGGAAATAGCGAACGGCGCTGCGGCCCGAACGCCGGAGTAAGTCCTGAGTTGCTCGCTCCAACCAGACGCGGCGTGCAGGTCGCAAATCATGTCGTTGTTTATGGTATTGCTTATTTCTGCTTCGAGCACGTACAGCGCGCTGTTAGCGGTATTGTCGACAACCCGGACGTTCCAGCTGGCGTTACCATTACCAATAAGTTCTGCGCGGGCCCGAATGGTCACCGCTTGGTTGCGTTCCACTTCAACTGCATAACGGCCCGCTTCATCCGCGATGGAGGTGGACAGGACTGAACCGGCGCTGTTGACGGCATCAACTCTGACGCCGCGGGCCGGGCGGCTTTCCGTGCCGTCGTAATCGAGGCCGTTACTGGCGTTAAGTGGCACGAAGTCGAAGCTGATAACACCGGAAATTTGCGCCGAGTCGAGGCCACTGTTGCTGCGCTCAGCGACTGCCGAACGGCTGCAGCTATTGGCGGCAACATTGCCCTGCGGTGCTGCGGGGTCGGGTGCCGCGGCCGGGTTTTCAATCAGGGAGTTGGATGTCGACGTATCAGAACCTGAGCCGCCACCACAGGCAGCCAAGGTCAAGCCAGCCGCAACCAGCAATAGTTGAATTTTCAAACTGTCTCCGTGCAGCAACTGTCACTGCTATTCTTTTTTACCGCAATGCGGCCTGATGACGGCAAAGGCATCTATGTGCCAGTTATTTCACCGTTTCCTGTGCTTATATTTCTGCGAATAGCGGCCTTTCGCTACGTGGCGAAAGGCTCGGTTGTGTTATTGGTTACGAGAACGGCGGGTACTGTAGAGAGGCAGGCTTAGCGCTGCTTGGCTTTTAGTGACAGTGCACGGTTGTTAACGTTTTATTGCGTTGCGAGTGGCTTCGGCAAATGCAGCAAGTTTTTTATGGGGATGCACGCTGTTTTCTAAAAAGTTATTAAAAAACAGTGTTTTGTATAGCTTCGCTTGACCGCCCGGTTGGTTTTTTTTCGGCAAGCTGTCTTCATAAACGCTAGCGAATTGTCTCGCTGTTATTATTTCTTAACAGCTAGAACCACCGCCCGACGGGGTGCGGGGTACCCTTCAACGGTCTTGTTGCGGTCATTAGGGTCAAGAAAGTCGGCCAGCGAGTGATAAGCCATGAACTCTGTGCTGCGCTGTTCATCAAGTGAAGTATCGCTCTCGTCGACAGTTCTTACGTGGGTAAAGCCTACCCGGCGTAGCCAGCTTTCCAAGGTCGCAACGCTGGGTAAAAACCAGACGTTCCGCATCTTCGCGTAGCGGCTGGAGTCGGCATTTGGCCCATCACCGCTAGGGACTAATACCTCGCCAAGTGCACCTTTGATAACCAAGGTTTCTAGTACCAGTTCGCCGCCGGGTTTCAGGCAGCCTTTTAGTTGCAGCAGGTGATCAATGGGCGAGCGGCGGTGGTACAGCACGCCCATGGAAAATACCGTATCCCAGGCTTCGGTATTAGCGGGAATATCATCTATGCCCAACGGCAGCACATCGAGGGCGGGGCTGGGTATTTGGAGTAATTGATGGATTGCTCTGAATTGCATCACGAACAACAGCATTGGATCTATGCTCAATACGCTAGCAGCACCGGCACCTAACATTCGCCAGCCGTAATAACCGTTACCGCAGCCAATATCGAGAACATGTTTGTATTCAAGGTCGATATGGGCTGCGAACCGCTGCCATTTCCAGTCGGAACGCCATTCGGTATCGAGTAGCAGGTTGTTCAGCTGAAATGGGCCTTTGCGCCAAGGCATTAGCGGCGCGAGGGCAGCTGTAAGTTTGGCGGTATCCACAGCATCACCCCGAGTGGTAACGCTGCTGTGGAGTTCCACCGAATTGATCGGCAGGCTTGGCAGCGCAG
This sequence comes from uncultured Gammaproteobacteria bacterium, assembly GCA_905479545.1. Classification (GTDB taxonomy): domain Bacteria; phylum Pseudomonadota; class Gammaproteobacteria; order CAJQNE01; family CAJQNE01; genus CAJQNE01. Next base: position 2,080 of record CAJQNE010000304.1, read on the forward strand.
TGAGTGCCGCCTGCCATTTGGCTAAATCGCCGTGGCCTTGTTGGTATACCGTTGCACAGTGTTGTTGCAGTGCGGTAGCCAGTTTGGGGTAATTTCGTTCGGCCAGCAGGTTAAATGCGGGTTGATGCCAGCCGAGTAAATCGTTCGCCGTATTTTCTGTCGTTGCCATTTATTCCAGGTCTATTTAACAGCGATAATAGAAACAAAATTGAAGCACTGATACCAGACATCAACGCGTGAAAACCCAGCCTCCTTCAGGCGTTCCTTATGGACCTCTTTGGTTTCCGGTACCAGCAGATTTTCCAGCGCGCTGCGTTTTTGGCTGATCTCTAATTCGCTGTAGCCATGCTGCAGTTTAAAGCGTTCGTGCAATTCGGTATTCAGCTGGTCAATCGCCTCATCGGGAAAGCGGATTTTCTCTGACAGTATTAGTTTGCCACCCGGCAACATTCCCTTGGAAATTTCCTGCAGCACATGCAGACGGTCGCTAATGGGTAAAAACTGCAGGGTAAAGTTCAGCACTACCAGCGAGGCATTTTCGATATGAACGTCACGAATATCGGCACAGATCATGTCGACGACTACGTCCGATTCGTAGGCTGCGACATCAGCCGCCAGCAGTTCTTTGCCGCGCTCAACCATAGCGGGGGAACTGTCGGCAGCGATAATGCGGCAGTGCTCACTCTGAATGCCGTGGCGCATGGCGATTGTCGCGGCACCCAGTGAACTGCCTAAATCGTAACAGTAGCTACCGGGCGTAACGCTGCGGCGCGCAATTTCACCAATGGTTGAAATAGTGGTGGCGTAACCCGGCACCGAGCGATCAATCATGTCGCCAAATACTGATGCAACCCGATCATCAAAAACGAAATCGCTGGTCGATTGTGGCTCGGCGTAGAGGGTGTCGCGATTGTCGGTCATGGCGGTGGCGTTTTGTTAATGGGATAGCAGTAGTTTAGCAGCGTAGGTCTAGCAATTCTTACTCGCTGTAGCGGCACTCAATCGACACAATATTGGTAGCCGTGATGCCCTCCCCAGCCCTCTCCCGGAGGGGGAAGGAGAAAAGAGTTATAGCTGCCAATTGATTTCGTTTTGGTCTAGCTGCTGCAAGTGGGCATTAATCTGTGAAAATGGTTTGCTGCCGAAAAAGCCGCGATAGGCGGATAGCGGCGACGGGTGTGGTGATTTCAGAATAAGGTGTTTGTTGGTATCAATTGAGGCGCCTTTTTTCTGTGCGTGGCTACCCCACAGTATGAATACCAGATTGTCTCGTTCATCGTTGAGCAGCTGTACTATCCGATCGGTGAAACGCTCCCAGCCTCTACCGGCATGTGAAGCGGGCTGGCCGCTTTCAACGGTGAGTACATTGTTGAGTAGCAGCACGCCTTGGGTCGCCCAGGGCTGCAGGTAGCCGCTGGAGTTATTGATCCCGATGTCATCTTGCAGCTCTTTGTAGATATTAACCAATGACTTTGGCGGTTTTACATCGGGCTGCACTGAGAAACACAACCCGTGCGCATGCCCGGGTGTGGGGTAGGGGTCCTGGCCAAGAACAACCACCTTCACCGCTTCAAATGGCGTGCTATTCAGCGCGTTAAACCATTCGCCGGGCTTTGGGAATATCGCTTTTCCGGCGGCCATTTCGGCTTTTAAAAAAGCCCGCAGCTCGGCCATATAGGGTTGGGCGAACTCTTCGGCTAAGCGGGTTTTCCAGCTGTCGCTGAGTTTTATATCGCGTTGCATAGTTAGTTTTCGATGAGAACGGGCTGCAAACCCAAATGTTTAACAAAAGGCTTAAAATCCCGATCAGAGAACAATAGCGGTAGGCTATTCTCGATACAGAACGTAGCAATAATTACGTCCGTTGTTCGTCGTATGGTGATGCCTTTTTTTCTCAGCGATCGATAGTTTTCAGCACTTTGTTCCGCCATGTGATGACCGAACATTTCGTATTGCGTCAGCGTACCAAGCGTTTGTTTGGCTATTTGATACTCTTTGTCAATTCTGAAACCTTGCAGTATCTCAAGAAACAGTAAGTCGCCTATCGCCACGGTGCCTTCTTGCAGAGCCTGGTCTAGCGAATCGCTGTACTTATTCGTCGTACCGTTGAAGTAATCGATCCATACGCTGGTATCTACCAGAATCATTCAGCGCCGCGCATTTCGTCGAGGTCGCCTTCCCAGCTTAGCTTGCCCCGGAGCTTGCGTATCGCTTGCTGTTGGTTTTGCTTCACTAGCAGCTTAAGGCCTCGCTCCACCGCTTCTTTTTTCGTGCTGAGCCCGGTGACTTTCAGGGCGTCGGCCATAAGTTGGTCGTCGATTACGATATTGGTTCGCATAATGTAATGTGTATTAAAATGGCTTATATACACAATAACATGGGTGGTGAAATGCGGCAATTGAGCAAAGCGGCTGCTCTCAGTTGTTGCTCTGTTCTGCATTGCCGGTAGCCTTAATACCGTGCAGCTGATGCTCACGGAGTATCAGGTTCAACAGCGGCCCGATTGAAGCCGCAAAAACGGTGAATACCGCAAACGCCAGCCAGTAAGCCAAAGGCTTTCCACGAGAGCGGCTGTCATAGAACATCCAGGCAAGAATAAGGCCGCAGGCAATGTACAAGTCGACAACAACCTGGGCAGTGGCAGGCACCATCATCAGGCTTTTTGCCCACTCAAAAAATCCTTGCTCGGTGACGGCTAAGGAATAGCCAGTCAAGCCGAGGAAAGCAATAAGTACGATGTATAGAACGATTAGCTTTAGGTTCATTGGAGTTTAGCGGCCTTAAAATTCGAACATCGATGGCACGGCTTCGCGCATCTCGGGAAGCGGGTCGTTACCTTCCTTTATCGCTTTCGCTAGCTTGCGACGCTGCCAGCTGGTTTCCGGCGGCATTATTTTGTTCGCCTTGGAAGTACCGGCGTAGCGTTCCCAATCCAGTGCTTCGCGAATGGTTTCCGTGTCAGCAATTTTTTCCAGCACCACGGCTTCAGTTTCTCCGCCCATAAAATTCAGTTTCGCTGAGGGGTTGCCACGGTGGCAGCCGAAGCAGTATTGCTCGTAGTGTTCGAGCACTGAGCCGTCCGTTATATCCAGCGGTGGTTCGCCATCAAGTAAGGGATCCGACAATTTGCTGGTATCGGCGTAGGCATAGCTCAGTTGCTTGCCGAAATGGCTACCGAGTTGCTGCATCACCGCGATGCGTTTGAACGGCTGCTGCGGCCAATTGTAGGCTTGCACAGCTGCGGCAATTTTTGCCGGGTCGTAATTACTGAGTGTTTCCAGTAAGGCAATATCCTGTGGACTGAACAGCTGAGCGACGCCATAAACCCCTTCCAGAGAACTGGCGTCATAAACAGCTTTATGAGCACGTGGTGTCAGTGGGTCCTGTGATGCGGGTAAGGGCGGCAGGGCGTTAAAATCGCTGACCTCATCTGCCGGTTTGCGGGTGAGCATAGCGACTACGCTATCAACCATTTCCCGTACCACTTCGCGGGTCGACGGACCGTCCAGAGCGTCTTCCAGTGGTGCGCGGTTCATCAGATCGTTATTCGCCAGCACCACGCCGCTTGCTGGCCAGTTTTGCTGCTGTAGTTGCAATAGCTCTGCTATTCGTGGGTCGGCTTCGTTAAAGCCACCGGGGTTCATGGCAAATGCCAGAGCCAGTTCCAGCATTCGCGAGCGGCAGCGGTTGCCGGTGTCGCCCGCGCCACAGCCGTCTATCCAGATTCGCTGGGTAGTCGAAATGCTATTACCCACGTCGGTAAAGCCATCGATACGGTCAGCAATCGCCAGACTGCCAGCGACGGGCAAGCCGTGGTAGCTGTCGCTACCGATGCGTTGTTTGGCGTGGGTGGTAACGGCAGGGTCGGCAGTGGTTTCCTGCCAGGGGCGTACCGGGAAAATGGTCGCTTCATTGGTATGGCAGGCCAGGCAAATGCTGCGTTGGGCATACACCAGTTTAGGCGTACCACCTACCTTGTAGTCTTTAATCAGCTGGAATTCATAGCGACCGGCGAGCTCGTTATAGCTAACTAGCTCAATTTCATCGGCACCTTGTGACAGGCCCATAAACAGCCGACCTTTAAACTGCGGCTGCAGCTCGCTGCTATTACCCGGTTCCATATCAGCTGCAATTACGACGCGAGGCTGGGCAAGGTCGCTGCTGGCTTTGAGCAATGATCGTGAGAAGGGAATCATCAGGCTGGCGGGGGCTTTGCCGTCTTGATCGTAACTGGCCAGCACCTCAATCATTTTTTCAAAAGGGTAAGGAATGCCGTTGTTTTCGGCGAAAATAAAATCGACCAGCGAGCGAGTGCCCTCGGGTGGCAGGTCTTCGCGGCTGATCAAGTCGAGTGAAGCAGCGCCGTCGGCAGCGAGGGGCTGCAGGTTTTTGGCCCGCGCTTCAAGCTCCTGTATTGGCGCGCTGTCGCGATATAGCCAATAGCCTAAAGCGGCGATAACGACTGCCAGAACAATCAGCGTGGTGAGTAATTTTTTGAGCATGTTGTGCTGCCTCTAATTGTATTCCACGGGCCTATAACCACAATGCCCGCTGCCCCTGGGTGGGAGAGCGGGCATTGTGAATGGTGCGGTCTAAGTCTGCAGTTCGCAAGCCACTACATTAGCTTAAGGAACTCTGTGAGCGCTGACTTATCGTCGGCGCTTAAATCAACACCAAACTGGTGGCCCTTGTTTTCAACCAGATCACTGCAAGTCATAAATAGCGCGTTATGCGGGTTCTGGCTGGCGATGTTAGCCACCGGAGTACCAGCCGGGACTTTGAGCTTCGGCAGGCCCTGGCCGTCTTCACGTATGGCCAGGCGGATGTCTCTATCCGTTTTAGTAATCTTCGGCGTGCGGTGTGGTGTCACATTTTCATCGTCGCTCATGAGCAGCTGCTTCATTGCCATTTCAAACTGCTCCACCCGGCCTTTCACGGTGTAGTCAATCGTACCGTCGTCCAGATAGGTTAATTCGCCGACCGCATTGTTGTGCAGGAAGGGCGCATGCGCCCATACCGACAGCAGTGAAATGTTGCGGTAGTAACCTGGTCCGCCAGGGCCGATTTCTTTCGTACCAACTTCGAGGCCACCAATACCCGGGAATATGGGGTTCAGCACCCGCTCTTCACTACCTGCAGCGGGCCGGTTCTTAAAGGTTTCCGAAGCGAACTGATCCCAAATATGGCCCTCATTATGGTTGGTGTGCATCGCGCGGCAGCGGTTGGTGCCGACTACGCCGTAGGGCGTTAGCTCATCGTTACCCAGCCAATCCTGACCAAACTCACCTTTATCAGCAAATTGCTTGAGGCGCTTGTTGCCGTTGGCGTCGGTGGTGAGTGCGGTGTTCTGGAATTTCGGGCTATTGCGATCCGCTTCAGCGAACTCGTACTGCCAGTAGTCTTCACTGCCAAAGGCGTGAGTCGAGTAAAAGCTCTCCAGTGCGTCTTTGTCGCCAGCAATAGAATCCGGTGGCACTTTAGTACTGTGGCAGCTGGCGCATTCGCGAGCGAACACTTTGTGGCCGCGTGGTACCTGGCTCAGGTCAATTAAGCTTTCGCCTTTGGTGCCATCAACGTCGGTGGCTTGCATCAGCGGGTAGGGGCCGCCGGTAAATAGATAGCTGGCGAGGGTTGGCATTTTTGCGTCCGCCCAGTTCCATACTTCGCAGTCGTTTGAACATTGCTGAATGTCGAACGGTTGCTGCTTGGCGTCGTCGCCAAATAGTGCGCCGGGTAGCGGGAACTTGGGAGACCAGCATTCTTCAGTGCAGAGGCCGATATTCACGTACACGCGAATAAGTGCCAGCCAGTCGCCCACTGAGTCTTCGCCACCTTTAAGCACGTGGAAGGTCGGCGCTTCTTTCACTTCGCCGGTAACCGGGTGCTTCATTTCATGCATAAACGTCCGTTTGTTCATGAAGTCAGTGATGTTGTTCTGTGTGCCCGGGTTGTGAATAAAGTCATTCGGGTTAGCCGAGGTGTCGATGGTGCCGGGGCGACCGCCTTTAATAACGGTACGGGTGAAGTGGTTGTTCGGCGTGCCCATCAGGAAGGTCATGGGCTGAACGGTGTATTGGTTACCGATGTGGCCGGTCAGGTTCGCCCATTCTGGTTCGTTCGGGTTGGCCGGTGGGTTGGTTGGGTCAAACGCTACGTGACATTGCACACAAGGGTGGCCAATGGCCCAGCGCTTATTGGTTTCCAGCTCGCCTTCTTCGTAAGGGGAGGTTTTTGGATCAAAAACGACTTTGCCGCTATCGTCCACGATCGGATCTTTCGGGTACTTGCGGTAGCCGAGTATGCCGGTGGAGAACGGGTCTTTACATTTATCCAACCAGAAGGTGCTTTCGTCGCCCTGTACACAGTCAGGGTCGTTAATCAGGCCCCATTTGGTGAAGCGATGTGGACGTTGGCTGGTGTGCATCCACGGGGTGTAATGCATATTGCCTTCGCCGACGGCACGCTTAAGGTGAATCTCGTTTAAATCCTGGCTGCCGAATGAAAATTTAAACCACACGTCACGGCCACGACGGATTTCTTCGCGCTTCTCAGCAGCTTTGGCCGGGTCGGTTTTCTCAAGGTCTTTAAACAGTGAGTTAACAATGCGACAGCCTTCTGCGTCATAACCGGTTTTTTGTGGCTGGTAGCAAGGTGGTGGTGGATCCTGTGGAATCGGCACGTTAGCCCAGGTGATATCGCCGTGCATTTTATGCTCTGCGGGGCTGGTACCTTCGTTCCAGACTTTTTTCGACGCCAGCGTTGCGTAAAACGCATCCTGATAGGCCTGCCAGTTCTCCTTAACTTTTGGCGCACCGTCCCATATACCGTTTTTCTTACCGGCATCGTGAACGTCTTCCAGCGATACGGAGCGTAGCGTACGACTAAACGGCTCATCGCTTACTGCTACCGGGCCTTCTTTATAGTCAGCCAAGGTGCGACCAGGCTGACTGCTTTCCAGGCCAGCACCATAGTCATTCGCTGAGGTGTCGTTTTCCACCGTGTAACCAGCAAACAGGAAGTAGGCCACCGCTAGTGCGATTAGCAGGAGTATTAGTAACGCGATTTTTTTCATGGGTTCCTCGGACGCAGAGTGATTTAGCGTTTTATTGTTATGAGTTATTCGATTATAGCCATAACAGAGGGCGTTGAAACGGCCATTTTTAAATGTCGCTGCCTCAGTTATCTGCGCGCTAATACCTGTAAAGATTACAGGCATAAAAAAAAGGTTGATTGTGGTTAACACAATCAACCCAAATTCTGGTGAATCGAGGGGGGGAAGTTTCACCAGTCCTACTGGTCACGGACGCTTAAATTTGCCCGGACTCCTGCGAAAAATTCAAACTTGTCCGCTTACCCGGCTTGCATGGCTGTCATAGAAGCAGCTGTTAAGAGTGCGCCACGCCACCGGTAATGGATTCGTGTTTGACGTCGGCCTGAGGAATAACTTTATGGATTACATCCACGACGTGTTCATGGCGGCTACGGGCCACTTCAACTAATATCGCTACACTGCCCTTCTCAACGTCGCGCATGGCTTCAACCACTGCGGGGTTAGGTTCGGAAACGCCAATCAGCTGCGAACCCAGCGCGCCAACACCGACACCCAGCACTGCTGCGCCGAGCACCATTAGCCCGCTTACCGGCGCCAATAAAAATAGTAACAGTCCAACGCCAACACCAACGATTCCACCGACAGCCGCTCCGCGGAGTCTGGAAGTCTTTACGCTAGAAGCGGTCAGGCTCGGCGCTTCGTGAGAATGCATGGCACCGGCGTTTTGGCCCGGGCTTAATAAGTGGATTTGATCGTCACCGATACCATCCGCCTTTAAAGCATCTACTGCATTGCGTGCCTGAGTCTCATCGCTGACCGTAAATACCAAAGTCTCAGACACTAATCCGCCAACCTCAGACATATTGTTGTTACTCATTGTTTTTCTCCTGAATTAGAACTCAACTTAAAAGTTTCAGTTAAGTTCTTTGATCCTGCCTTTTAAAAGTATAAGCACACGGCATGCCAGAGCAGAAATATTGCTTAAAAGTCAGTTGCTTGGAATTTAGCGGCGTAACGGCATTTCTTCTTCTGATAAAGAATTGCAGCTGTGAGGCAAAATTTTCCGGAAAATTTCTGGGTAAATTTGATAATTGCGGTGGCGTGAATCGGATTTACGGTCGGATGAAGCGGTGGTTCGGCAGGCGCAAATCACGGCGGGCTCCAGGCAAGTTATGAGTACGAGCTTCGAAGAGTTGTCCATAGCCATAACGCTTTGTTGATATATCCAGATGCCAGCAGTTATATTTTTGACTTGCATGTCAGCGACTAGCCTTCTGAGCCTCGCCACCAATTTATAGTCCTCTTTCAGGTCGGCTTATTTTAGCGATAGAGGGTCTGCGTGAAGTGTCATAATTAGCGTTGATCATCATTCGTTTTGATTGCCAGTGTAGGCGGCGCGTGTCGCCGTGGATTTTCAAACGGCTGGACGGGCTATGTCGCAGACTGGCGGTGTTTCCAGTGACTTAGGCAAGTTGCAGCGAAGGCATGCATGATGATTCTGAACAAAGTTTTATTGTCAGCTTCTAAACGGTTGTTATTTTTGTTCTGAGTTCCGGTGAAAAACTGTTTAGGCAAAAGTCGCTGAGCCCAAATAGCCGTTAACAATAATCAGCTATTGAGATTTTTGCGTCGGCCCTATCTGTTGTTGAAGGTGAGGTTTATCCGCACAAATACGAAAGGCTTTATTAGTCATAAGTCGAGAGCTGATTTTTGTTGCACTGCAGCGATAATAATTAATATTTGGCAAACCGCTCATTAACCGCTAATGTCCGCCTCAGCGCTGACAGCGCGTGTAACTTTTGGGGAAAAGTCGCAAGGTTCGAGAGGAAGGAGAGAGCATGAGTAAGCTGGATGATTTGATCGTTAAATGTGAAGCACAATTGAAAGCCACCGGCGTTAAAGCCAGCAGCGATTTGCTGCGAGCTGTAACAAAGGGTTTGGGGCCTTCGGTATATAACCGTGATGGTCTGCTGGTAGCAGCTCGTGATAAATCTGAGCTGGATCGCATCAAGAACAACTTTATCGCCAAGAAATTGGGCGAGAAAGATGATGCTAAAGCAGACGCTGCGATTGAATATGCCATTGACAAAATTGGACCAAGCAATCGCAATAAAATGCGTCCGGTGTTTTACACACTGATTGTGAAAAAACTGGGTAAAGAGTCGCTGTATAGCTAACGACTGATTTACTGCTAAAGCCCCGTCCGGCGATTCGTCTGGCGGGGTTTTTTTATGGCCGCAGAGTTTTTCTGGATCTATAGCTGTTGAAATAAATAGTTGTTAGTACATCCACGCAGGGAGTTTTATGATGAAAATTTGGCGCGTCGCCGTAGTGCTTTTATTGCTGGTGGTAACGCAAATGGCGATAGGGAAATCCGCGGTGTGGCAAGTCAGTAAGGGATCTGAAAAACTCTATGTGGCGGGCTCGGTGCATTTAATGAAACCAAGTGATTACCCGCTGCCTCCTGAGTTTGATAGAGCCTGGCAGCAGACGGCCGTTGCGGTATTCGAGACTGATTTGGATGCGGGTTCCGATCCGGCGTTCCAGCAACAATTGATGGCAGTTTTTGCGAACCCTCCCGGTGTAACCGCGCAAAGTCAGCTGGAACCTGTGTTGTGGGAGAAGCTGGTGCTAAAAGCCAACGAGCTACAGCTTCACATCGACCAATATCAGATGTTTCACCCGTCATTCATTACGCTACTGCTCACTATCGGTGAACTGGCAAGTAGCGGTATTGCGCCGCAGCATGGGGTCGACGGTCACTATTTGCAGATGGCGAAAGCAGAGGGGAAGTCTGTTCAGGTTTTAGAGACGCCTGCCGAACAAATTTCCTACCTTGCGAGCCTAAAGGAAGTTGATGCAAATAAAGGCGTTGCTATCGCGTTGCAGGATATCGAGCGTCTGGAAAGCATGATCACCGACATGATGAAGTATTGGCGGGCTGGTGATATGCCGGAATTGCATCAGCTAGCTGCGGAATCCATGGGCCAGTTCCCGGAAGTTTACGAGGCACTGATCGTCACACGGAACCGGCGCTGGACGGTGCAGATCGCCTCAATGCTTAACAGCGACCCGGTGGAGTTCGTGCTGGTAGGTTCAATGCATCTGGCCGGGCCGGACAGTGTGTTGAAAATGCTGGCAGCCCGAGGGTACGAGGTTACGCAATTTTAGTCCGGGCTACGCGTCACCCGGCAAAATACGACGGTTCAACCGGCGCAATAGGGCGCTGGTCGTCGCTTATAAACAGCCAGCGTTTTCTGCTGTAGTATCGACCAGTTTCCAGCGTCATATTAGCTTAATTTTTATGCCTCCCGTCGCCTCAACAAGTGCTAACAACCAACTCGCTCAGTTCTTTGAGCGCGCCACTTTGCAACGCGGCAAAGCCTATTACGCGCAGGGTAAAGTACTGGACTACGAACTAGGGCCGCACGGTATTACCGGTTCGCTAGCGGGTAGCTATGAGGAGAGCTACACCACCAAGGTGCGTGCCAGTTGGGCGGGCGATAAGCTGCAATCGCTGGATAGTACCTGTAGTTGCCCGGTCGGTTATCTGTGTAAGCATGGCGTGGCGTTATCACTGGTAATGCTCGCTGAGCGTAGCGGTCAATCCAGCGCCAAAGCGGGTGGCAACAGTGTCGTTAAGCCATCGCCGGCTCTCCAGCGATGGCTGCAAAAACTTGAGCAGAAAAACCAGCCTGCTAACGCGACCGAAAGCGACAAGGCGGTGGTCTATCTGCTCGATATCAAAACCCATAACGGTGAACCGGGGCTAAGTTGCTTGCCTTACGAGGTTAAGCGACTGAAAAACGGTAACTGGGGCAAGCAGCTAAGACAAATCCGTCTGCAGCATGGTCGTGAGGCAATGCTGCCGAGCGATTTTGAACTCGCGGGTTTGCTGCGTTATGCCGAAGATTATGGTGGTCACCTTCGGCCTGAACGGGCTGCTGAATTAATGCCGCCACTATTAGCCACGGGTCGTTGTCACTGGCAAACCGCGGACAGTCCGCCACTAGAACTCTCAGCAGCCGCGAATGGCAAACTGGCATGGCGCAAAATAGCCGACGGTAAAATGCAGCTGGAGTTAACTGAGTTAGCCGACGCCGTTGCATTGCCGATTGATCCGCCGTGGTACGTGCGGATGGTTGATGAGGATCAGGCTCTTTGTGGCCCGCTGCAGCTAAATGTAGAGCCGCGTTATGCCGCGGCTTTAATCACCGCGCCACCTGTGGCCGAACACGAAGCCGGTGAAATTACCCGCGAGCTGCTGAAAATTACCGGTGGCAGTGTGCCGACGCCATTAGCGGTAGTGGCTGCAACCGGTCAGACAGTGGCTAGCCCTAAGCTACTCATTGCTGCCGGTGATGACGGCACCCCGACCGTCGAGTTACAGTTTCGCTATGGTGAGCACACCGTGCCTTATCGACCGAATGCGGCCCAGCTAATTATTCAACAGGGCGACAAGTGGTTGAGTTATCAGCGTGAGGTAACGACCGAAAATAACTGTGCTGCCGAGCTATTGGCGGCGGGCTTGAGTCAACGCTTAGTCCACCGGCCACAGCAGTTTTTTCTGGATAGTGCTGAGCAGTGGTTAGAGTTTAGCCAGGCGGTACTCCCCAGCCTGCGGGATGCTGGTTGGTTGGTCGATTATGCCACCGGCTACCAGCCATTGGCGGTTGTCGAAGCGGCTGAATGGTACGCCGAGACTGATGATGGTGAGATCGGTTGGTTCAGCATTGCGCTGGGTATTGAAGTTGATGGTCAGCGACTGAACTTACTGCCGCTATTGGTCGGCTGGCTGCGACGGCTACCGAAGTCAGTGGAGCTGAATAAGTTGGCCGAGCAGGTCGGTGAACAAGCCTGGCTGGAACTGAATGATGGCCGCTGGATAAAGCTGCCGCTCAGTCGCTTGCAGCCAATTTTCACTACCTTGCTGGAGCTTTACGACGATGCGCCGCTAACTGATGACGGTGAGTTAGCGCTGCCACTGGTGCGCGCCTCGGAGCTGCTGGATTTAGCCGATGACGTGCCATCGCTGCTGTGGCAAAACCACGGCGTGCTCTCGGAGCACGCAGAGAAGCTAAAAGCCTTCGATGGTATTGCTTCTATTGCTGCGCCCGTTGGTTTAGAGGCAACGCTGCGGCCTTACCAGCAGGAAGGTTTTAACTGGCTGAACTTCCTCGGCGAGTTTGGCTTTAGCGGCATTCTGGCCGACGACATGGGCCTCGGAAAAACGCTGCAAACCTTGGCTTTGCTGCTACACGAAAAGCGGGGTCTCGAAGCTAATAGTTCCTCCGGCGCAACAGAGCATAAGCCAAGCCTTATTCTTGCGCCTACCAGCCTGCTCAGCAACTGGCGTAATGAAGCCCGGCGTTTCACGCCGGATATCACCACGGTGGTATTGCATGGCCCGAACCGCAAAGCGCTGTTTGAACAAGCGGCCACCGCAGATGTAGTGATTACCAGCTACCCGCTGCTAATGCGTGACTTTGAATGGCACGCTGAGCAAAGCTACTACTACGCGATTCTGGATGAAGCCCAGGCGATTAAAAATCCGCGCAGTAAAATTACCCGCCAGGTACGCCAGCTCAACAGTGAGCGGCGGCTTTGTCTTACCGGCACGCCGGTAGAGAACCACCTCGATGAGTTGTGGTCGCTAATGCACTTCCTGATGCCTGGTTTGCTAGGTGACCATAAGAGCTTTCAAACCCGGTTCCGAACGCCGATTGAAAAGAACGGCGACGAAGGCCGCCGCCAGGCATTGGTGCGGCGGGTACGGCCATTTATGCTGCGGCGGACCAAGCAGGAAGTGGCTACCGATCTGCCGCTCAAAACAGAAATTATCCGCAGCGTACCGTTGGCCGGAAAACAGCTGGATCTTTACGAAACGCTGCGCGTCGCGCTGGATCAACAGCTGCAAAGCGAAATTGCCAAGCGTGGTTTGGGTGGTAGCCAAATTCAGGTGCTCGATGCGCTGCTGAAGCTTCGGCAAGTTTGTTGTGACCCCCGCCTGGTAAAAGTGCAAGCCGCCAACAAGGTCAAACAGTCGGCTAAACTTGAATTGCTCATGGAGTTGCTACCTGAACTATTAGAGGAGGGCCGCTCAGTGCTGCTGTTCTCACAGTTCACCAGCATGCTGGAACTGATTGAGTTGGAGCTGGTGAAGCGCGACATTCGCTATGTGAAACTGACCGGCAGTACCCGTGATCGGGCTGCGGTGATCGAAGCGTTCCAGAGCGGTGAAGTGCCGCTATTCCTTATCAGCTTAAAAGCCGGTGGTGTTGGGCTGAACCTTACCGCTGCCGATACCGTGATCCACTACGACCCCTGGTGGAATCCCGCTGCTGAAAATCAGGCCACTGATCGTGCGCACCGAATCGGCCAGGACAAGCCGGTTTTTGTTTACAAGTTGCTTACCGAAAACACTATTGAAGATCGCATCCAGGCACTACAGCATCGAAAACAAGCGCTGTATGACGCAGTGCTTTCCGGCGGCAGTGCCGGACAGGCTAAACTGACCGCAGATGATCTAAGTGAGTTGTTTAAGCCGCTGGATGATGTCGATAGAGAGGCAGCTATTTAGGTTTTTTCAAGTAAACCTGCTAGCCGAAATTACTGGTTATCGAAGATATATTTCCCAAGCGTTTGTTCGATGGTGTCGGAGTTCGTGTCCGAGGGGGCTAGACGTTCAGCCCAATTCCGACCAGGGTGCAGTGTATCCCACTGAGATCGCCTTTGAGCATACCTGCCTTTGCCGGGATCATGGTTGCCGAAGCCATCAATTTTTTTGTTCCACAGTGGTGAGAATTTTGAAATTAGCAACGATTCAGCCAAAGGGATCCATATATCTTCGACGACTAAAAACCTGCAAGCAAAATCTTTTAGATCAAGGTTGTTTGCTTGGTCAATTGATTTCGAATGTTCACTTAGTCGTTTGGACATGACTTGGCCTGCGGCGATACCCAAGCCGACATTGCCTTTCCTCGCGCCCGCAGGTACCGCTTTTCCGACATATAGTGGTTGAGAATATCGGCTGTCGGTGTTCCGGTTTGCAATGGATGAGTAGGCCGGGAATGGTCCTGTGTAATAGA
>CAJQNE010000305.1 GCA_905479545.1 uncultured Gammaproteobacteria bacterium
ATTGCCCGGCAATGGCGGCGGTAAGCTAGCGCCGGTATCGGGAATTTTGGCGAAGTTCAACTCCATGCGCTGTTGCTGCGGGAGCTTTTGTCGCAGGTATTTCAATTTGCTCTGGGTGTGCTGGGCATACAGCCGCAGCAAACCGAGCCGGTGCTCATCTTCCGCACTCAGCGCATGGTCGAGTAATTTCAGCTGCAAGCTGTCGTTTTCCCACACCAACGCTGGCGTCGCCCGCAGCTGCAGGCCATTGCGTTCTATTTCGATTTGCTCCGGCAAATTGCCAAAGTCCCAGCGTTCGACCTGCGCCCGTTCCAGTTCGTGCGGAGCCGCAGCATCCAAAGTATCTCGTAGCTTTTGGCTGGCCTGTTCGCCATGCTGCTGCTGAATAGGCGCTAATTCCCGCCCTGCGTCTACTGAGTCTCCGGCTTCGTTGAGAAGCTCTACCCGCATCTGTAAATGCGCGGGCAGCTCTACCGCCGCCCACTGTTCTAACGGCACAGTAATGCCGGTCATTTTCTTCAGCTGTGCGGTGAGCGATGGCAGTAACTCGGTCTCAGCGAATTCCAGAGCGCTGACGCAGCTGGCCGCAAAATTAGGCACGGGTACAAAATTGCGGCGCAGACTTTTTGGTAAGCCACGCATGAGCATTTCCACCTTCTCAGTAAAAAGCCCCGGCACCAGCCAATCGAGCCGCCATTCCGGTAGTTGATTGAGCAGCGGTAATGGCACCCGAACCGTTACACCATCTTGCTGCTCGCCGGGGTCAAAACCATAGCGCAGCTCAAACACCACACCATTAACGCTAATATGGTTTGGAAAGGCATCATCACCCAAACCATCCGGCTCACGTTGCAGCAAATCTTCGCGGCTCATTATTAATAGCTGCGGTTGTTCTTTTACCTGCTGCCGGTGCCATTTATCCAGCGTTGCGGCACTGTTTACATCAGCAGGTATGCGATCAGCGTAAAACTGGTATACGGCATGGTCGTCCACCAGCAAGTCGCGGCGGCGGCCCTTCGCTTCTAGCTGCTCAATTTCCAACTGCAGCTTATGGTTATGCTGCCAGAACTTCCAGCTACCACGAAGCTCACCGGCCACCAGCGCTTGCTGAATAAACAACTCGCGAGCCTCTTTTGGCTCGTGCAAACCATAGTTAACTTTCTTGTGCGCACTGAGTACGAGGCCGTAAAGACTAACCTGCTCCTTGGCCAATACCTGCTGCCGCTTCTCAGAGAAGCGCGGCTCCAGATACTGACTCTTTAGCAAGTGCGACCCGGCCTGCTCTACCCACGCCGGGCGAATATCAGCATTGGTACGGGCGTAAACCTTGGTGGTTTCGACCGTAGCAAAGGTCATCAGCCATTTTGGCTTTTTGCCGAATACACTTGAGCCAGGAAAAATATGGAACCGTTGATTACGCGGCCCCCGGTAATCGCCCTTCGTGGTGAGCTCACCAATTTGGGTGATTAAGCCGGTGAGCAAAGCCGTATGCAGTTGCGCATAGGGCTGCGGTTCATCGAAGGTTTCCCGATCTCGTAGCGACTTCTCTTTGGCTTCCGGCAGCAACTGGCCGAACTGCCGGTGTACATCAAACCATTCCCGAACTCGTAAAAAACCGAGATAGTTGTCGCGACACCAACGACGAAACTGGCTGCTCGACAAGGTTTTTTTCTGCTCGGTAATACGCCGCCACAAATTTAACAACGTCACATAATCTGAGCGTTTGTCATTATCGACGGCATGCGCTTCATCAGCCTTACCACGTGCTTCTGTCGGTCGTTCGCGTGGGTCTTGCACACTCAGTAGCGACGCCAGCACCGCCATCTCCGGCGCACAACCGTAATCACGGCCGGCTAGCAGTAGCCGACCAATTCTCGGATCGACCGGTATACGGGCAAGTTCCTGACCGGTTTTACTCAAACGCTGCTTGTCATCGACCGCTCCCAGTTCTTCCAGCACTTTGCGGGCGTGGTTAATGTGCCGACCATCGGGCATATCCAGAAACGGAAATTTGCCAATTTCGCCGAGCCGCAGCGAACGCATTTGCAGCAGCACTTGTGCCAGATTGCTGCGATAAATTTCCGGGTCGGTAAACTCATCGCGACTATTAAAATCTTCTTCGCTGTATAAGCGAATGGCAATACCCGGCCCGACCCGACCGCAGCGGCCGGAGCGCTGGTTTGCCGACGCTTGCGATATCGACTCGATCGCTAAACCCTGAACCTGGCTGGCAGGTCGATACCGGCTGATGCGTGCCGTGCCGGTATCAATCACATAACGAATGCCGGGCACGGTGAGCGACGTTTCAGCCACATTGGTCGCCAGCACAATGCGCAGCTTTCCGTCAGCAGCTAACGCCGCTTGCTGCTGGCCGAGGCTGAGGCGCGAATACAGTGGCATCACTTCAGGGCTGGCGCCTTTTTTCTGCTGGAAGTGTTTGACCAGGAAATCCCGCGTCTCGTTTATTTGCCGTTCGCCGGCGAGGAATATCAGCGCGTTGCCCGGGCCTTCGCCAGACTTCCGGCTCCATAATTCATCAACTGCGCGACGGATGCCCTCAAGCTCATCGATGTCACGATTGTCATCATCACCTTCGGTTTCAACAAATAACGGTCGATAACGAAGCGCTACCGGGTAGGTACGACCGGCAACCCGAATAATCGGCGCGCCACCGAAATGCTTTGAGAAGCGCTCCGGATCAATCGTCGCTGAGGTAATAACGATTTTAAGATCGCGGCGCTTGGCGCGCAGCTGCGTCAGATAGCCGAGCAAAAAGTCGATGTTCAGGCTGCGTTCATGGGCCTCATCGATAATGATGGCATCGTACTGATTCAGGAACCGGTCCTGCTGTAGTTCGGCAAGCAACATGCCGTCAGTGACTAATTTGAGGCGGGTCTTGTCGCTGGCAGTATCGGCAAAGCGGACTTTAAAACCGACCTCCTGCCCTACTTCACAGCCCAGCTCTTCAGCCACCCTGCTGGCGATACTGCGGGCAGCAATACGCCGCGGCTGAGTGTGGGCAATCATGCCGCCGGTGCCGTAGCCGAGTTCCAATAACATTTTCGGCAACTGGGTGGATTTACCCGAGCCGGTGTCGCCACACACCACCACTACCTGATGCTTTTTTAGTGCCGCCATTAATTCGTCGCGCGCCTGACTAATAGGCAGCTCGGGCGGGTAACTAATACTTGGCAAGCTAGCCGTCCACGCATCCCGCAAGGCAATCGAGCTGGTGAGGCGCTGTTGAATAGCCGCTAGCGACTTCTCTTGCGCCCGCTGGTCAGT
>CAJQNE010000306.1 GCA_905479545.1 uncultured Gammaproteobacteria bacterium
TGCCGGCGGATAACGGAACAACCTCGCCACTACAATATCCGGAAATTGCTCGATACGAACGTTATAGATATTTACCGATTCGTTATAGAACTCACGGCGGTCGGCAAGCATTTCTTCCAGGGCGGTAATACGGCTCTGTAGGTGTTGGAAAGTCACATCTGCCTGCAGCTCAGGGTAATCCTCAGAAAGGGCGAATAATTGCCCGAGGCTGGCCCGCATAGCGTTCTCAGCGCCGCCCATGCTTTTTACATCGTCCTTCTGGCCAGCCTGCTGAGCCGCGCTACGAGCCAACATCACCCGCTCCAGCGTTTCCTGCTCATGCTGCATATAGCGCTGGCAGGTATCTACCAGTTTGGGCAGCTCGTCGTGACGCTGCTTTATCAATACATCGATATTGGCCCAGGCCTTTGAAACACTGTGCTTCAGCGACACCAGCTGGTTGTATAAAAAAATGAAATACGTGAGGGCCATCACCAACACAGCCGCCAGCACCGCCCACCAATATTCTGTTTTCATCGTTAGCTCGTCAATGTATGACTAGAAGGTATTTTCACTAGCCGTAACCTTATCCATATAAAACGACAATAACCACCGCCGCGCTACTGAAAAATCAATGTAATTCACAGGCAGTAAAACTGCAGTTTATGTCTTGTTAGAGCTGCTGGTCAGAGCAGTAACTACGAACAGTAGACCTACACTTCGCCGCTACACCCAATTTTTAGCACCCGACAACGCGGGGTTCGGTAGAATCTCCACCCTACCCGTTCGAGCCTATAAAAATCCTCACACACCTCGCGCCGCCGCACTTTTTGAGTGACTCTCAGCGTAATCCCGTGCTCGACATCCGCTCGCCGGGCGAATACGCCAAAGGCCACATTCCGGGCGCGCTATGCTTCCCGCTATTTACCAACGAGGAACGGGCAACCGTCGGTACGCTGTACAAACAGCAGGGCCACGACCACGCCGTTCGGGCGGGTTTAGAAATGGTGGCGCCGAAGATGGTCGGCTTTGTTGACTCGGCCCGTGAGCTCATGGGGTCTGCCGAGGCCATTAATTTATATTGCTGGCGCGGTGGCATGCGCTCCGGCTCGATGGCCTGGTTGTTGAGTACCGCAGGGTTGCCAGTAAATATTCTTACCGGCGGCTATAAAGCATTTCGCGGCGAAGTGCGGCGCAGCCTTGCCAGCGACGGCAAACTGTTGATTTTGGGCGGCTACACCGGCAGTGCCAAAACCCGGATATTGCAGCTGATGCAGGAGCGAGGCGCGCAAGCTATTGATCTGGAAGGATTGGCTAACCATAAAGGCTCAGCATTCGGTAACTTGCTCGACGAACCACAACCCAGCTCAGAGCACTTTTCCAACCTCGTATGGCAAGAGTTGCAGGCAATGGATTATACCAGGCCCATATGGCTTGAGGATGAGAGTCGGCATATCGGCAGAGTATGGCTCGATCTGGAGTTTGCCAAACGGCTCGAAACCGGCCGTGTCATTGCGCTGCAACGCAGCCGCAGCGAACGCGCCGAGTTTCTGGTGGAAGATTACGGCACCATTCCCAGCGATATACTCGCTAACGGTTTTAAGAAAATTGCCAATAAAATGGGTGGCCAAAACCTCAAAGCCGCCACTGCCGCAGTCGCCGAGGGCGATTTACAACGGGCCGCAGATCTTGGCCTTGCCTACTACGATAAAACCTATGAATACGGCCTGAGAAAACGCGATAGCAGCACTGTTGAACGCCTTGACGTAATCGGCTGGAGCAATGAACAAATCGCCGATCATTTGGTCGCTAACCAAAACCAATGGACACCACTAACGTGACAGACCCCATTAACACTGACTCAACCAAACCTCAGCCCATCAGGTTAACTCAGTACAGCCACGGCGCAGGTTGCGGCTGCAAGCTCTCGCCCGCTGTGCTGGAACAGATTCTTGGCAAGGTGGGCAAACAAGCCGCCACCGCTACATTGCTAGTCGGCAACGACAAAAAAGACGATGCCGCAGTGATGGACTTAGGCGATGGTACCGCAGTGGTTAGTACCACTGATTTTTTTATGCCGATTGTTGACGACCCGATCGACTTCGGCCGCATCGCCGCGACTAATGCCATCAGTGACATTTATGCGATGGGTGGCACGCCGATAATGGCTATCGCCATTCTTGGCTGGCCGGTTGATAAACTGCCAGCCGAAGTTGCCGGCGACGTGCTGGAAGGCGGTCGCAGGGCTTGTGAAGAAGCTGGCATACCGCTGGCCGGCGGCCACAGTATCGACTGCCCCGAGCCTATTTTTGGCCTGGCGGTTACGGGTCGGGTAAGCATCGATAAAATGAAGCAAAACAGCACGGCGAAAGCCGGCGACCTGCTCTACCTGACCAAAGGGCTCGGTGTTGGCATTGTCACCACCGCCCAGAAAAAAGGCCTCGCGAGCACCGAACACGTAGCCGCGGCAGTAACCAGCATGCAAACGCTGAATAATTTTGGTGTCGCTGTTAGCGAGCTAAGCGCTGTAAACGCAATGACCGACGTTACCGGCTTCGGCCTGCTCGGTCACCTCACCGAACTCTGCGAAGCGGCGGGTTTGCAAGCCGCTCTTCAATGGCAAAACGTCCCTCAGCTATTGCCCGGCGCACTGCAGAACTACCACGCACAAGGCGCCATTCCCGGCGGCACGCAACGTAACTTCGCCAGCTATGGCGAACATGTTGATTCACCCGCCGGTTTTATTCGCGACCTACTTTGCGACCCACAAACCAGCGGCGGCTTGCTAATAGCCATTCACCCGAACGCCGCTGAGGAGTTGGAAGCGCTGGGCGCAGAGCACGGTTTAACTCTTAAGCCCATTGGCTCGCTGAGCACGCATAGTGCTGGCGAAAAGTTGATTACTGTCGATGTCTGAAGCTACCCACTCACCCACAACCCTACCACGCCGCGTTGTATTGGTTGGTGCTGGCCATGCGCATCTGCATATCGTTGCAGAAGCCGCTGCTTACGCCGAACGAAATGTCGAATTGCTGTTAATAGACCCGTCTGACTTCTGGTACTCAGGACTTGCTACCGGCATGTTATCGGGCGAATACAGCGCCGATGAAAACCGGCTCGATCCGGCCGAACTGGCCGCCGCAGTCGGCTGCGAATTTATTCGCTCTGAGGTGCAGTCTGTCGATATTCCGGAGCAACAACTCACTTTAGGAGACGGCCGGACGGTCACCTATGACTGGCTTTCGCTGAATATTGGCAGCGAAGTAGCCGCGCCCTGGACGCCAGCTGATAGTGGGCCGACGCTATGGCCGGTAAAGCCTATACCGGGGCTTCACCGGCTGCGCGAAACCCTGCTAGCGACCATTAAAAATCAGCGCCAAATGCCGCAGGTTTGTGTGGTGGGTGGTGGCGCTACCGGTACCGAAATTGCCGCTAATTTAATCGGGCTGGCTGAGCGCTGCGGCGTAAAACCTGCGGTAACGCTGGTTACCCGCAGCAAGCAGCTACTGCCCCACCGCAGCAACGGGCTATCGCACAAAGTTACCGACCTACTGCTGGCTCGCAAGCTACGACTGCGACTTGGCGAAAACGTGATCAGTGAAACAGAAAATGGCCTTCGCACTGCAACCGGCCAAATCATTGAGTGCGACCACGCAGTATTAGCGGTTGGCTTACAAGCAAAAGCGCTGACCCGCCAACTCGGATTATCCGCCAACAAAAATGGTTTAATCGTTAATGCAGCGATGCAGTCTATCGATAACCCAACCGTGTTCGCGGCAGGCGACTGCGCTGATTTCCAACCACGCAGCCTGGCGAAAGTGGGCGTATTCGGCGTACGGGCCGCCGAAACGATTCATCAGAACCTGCTCGCCAGCATTGATGATAAACCACTGCAAAAATACAAGCCTCAGCGGCTGTGGTTGGCCATTTTAAACCTGGGCAACGGCACTGCTCTGGCAACCTGGTGGAAATTCTGGTGGCTCAGCGCTGGCATGCTGCGTTGGAAAGATAAAATAGACCGAAAGTTCATGCAACGTTACCGTCAGCTCTACCAGTCCGACGACACGTCCTAACCATGCAATGTAGAACGCCACGTTCACAACGTGTTGGCAGTCAGGCGGTATCCACGTTTGCATGAGTCGGATGATCAAAAACGGCTCGAACTGGCGGCTTTTGCCGAACTGGCCGGCCCGGTTCGCTGGTCGCCATAACAGCAACAGCGCGCAACTGACCGCTCACGGCAACTTGATTACGGCCAGCGCTTTTCGCTGCATATAGGGCGTCGTCAGCCTTTCTTACCAGTGCTGCAACATTGTCACCTTGGTGCAAGGTTGACACACCGATACTGGCGGTAATACGTATTGGCGTTACGCCGCCCGCGCTTTCCGGCGTTGTATAGAACTTGGTTGCTGCAACAGCCAGGCGAATACGCTCGGCAAGTGCGCTGGCGACACGGCTGCTGGTATCGCGTGCAACAATCATTACCTCTTCGCCGCCGTAACGAGCCACTATGTCGGTCTTGCGGATTGACAAAGCCACCAGCGGCCCCAACTGCCTCA
>CAJQNE010000307.1 GCA_905479545.1 uncultured Gammaproteobacteria bacterium
CGTTATCGAAATCAACTTGCCGACCTGCGGCGTCCAGTGCTTTCAGGGCTATATTGGCCTTGTTGAGCTTCATCAGGTGCAGTTCGATCTGTAAGCAAGGGTTGGCTAACCGCAGCTCAATACCGTCGTTACGGAAGGCTATATCCGTCAGACCATCATTACCGGGTCGGCCGGCGCTGGCGTCCACTGAATCATTCAGAATAAACGGTTGCTGCGGATTAATGGCATGGATTTCGAGTTTGCCGATGGTCTGTTGCAGCCGCTTTCCCGCCGCCGGAATGCCTGCAAAATCGGTGCAGACTTTCTCGGTGCTGCCGGGTTGGCCGGCGGCATCACAGACCAGCAGTGTGACGATCGGCTGTGCGAGCTGCCGGTCGAAACGGCCCTCCCAGGGGAGTGGCATGGTGTGCACGCCATTGTCGCTGGTGCGGCGAACCGTTGGTAGCGAATAGCCTCTTTCCAGTATGTTGCTGTTGATGGGTATGGTAAATGGCAGATCTTTAACCCCTCCAGGAATTATCTGGCCGCTAAACAGGGTCATGGCGGTTTGCAGGTCGCGCCGGACCATTCGCCGGTCACCACTGCGAATCGCGGGCTCACCTTGTAAGTAAAAACGGCTCGGGTAGGGCGGCTGAGCTGGTGTTTCTTGCCGGAAAAATACGCTATGCCACGCAGCTCCGCCTGCAGCCCGGCCAAAGACACAGGCTCGTCGTGGTTTGCTGATTGGCTCGCATAGGCTTTCGACTTCTTTAGCAGGATCACCGGCGCTGTGCTCACCGCCGTCGTCCATGTTCAGCACCCAGTTCCATGGGTTCCAGTCAAGCAGTTTGAGGTTGGGGCCTTCGTGTTCGCTGGGTAACGGGTTGTTGTCACCTGAGCTATCCGGTTGGCGATAAGGTGCGCTCATCCAAGTCGAAAGCAACTTTGATCTGCCTTCAACCAAGGCGCCGTCACGGTGTCGTTTTAACGTCAGGCCATTGATTTTATAGGTGTATTTCAGTCGATTGCTACCAAACCAGATGGGCTGGCTTGGTGTCGCTAGCGAGAAAAACTGCTCTGCAGGATCAAGGCCGTTGGCAACGTAGTGGCTGAAGTGCAACACGGGTGTCGTGTCGGCCCATACGGTGTGGTTTTCGCTTGGTGTCGCCCCTTGGTTTATCCCTTCGTCGTCCAGATCAAACAGCGGCCTGGCAGCGATAGCGCCGGTGGTGGCAGACCCCATCACCCGGTCGCGACGATCGGTGAGTGATACAGAGGCGATCGGTGGTTCAGGTGCTGGTGGCTCCAGATGGTTGATATTGTCGCCAATACTGACTCCGACACAGCCTTTAATGGAGAAGAAGAATAAATCGACCTCGCCGCAAAACTTACCATCCAGCCTCAGCTTCGGTCCGCTGTTGGGTGGGTCGAGATAGGTCAGAATTAATTCGCCACGGGCGGAAATCGACAGTACGACCAGATCCAGCTCACCGGCAACAAATACGCCGCCCTTAATGAGTAGTGGCTTGGTGCCGAAGCCAACCAGAACTTTGGCCGACGCCGATAGTTTAATTGGCCCGGCGCTCCAGTTAATGCCCCAGCCGGCACCAAAACCTACCGAGAAACCATCAAAACTAAAGCGTTCGTCGCCGCCTAACGCGGGTAGCCCGCCTTGTTCGATCATCAGGTAGGCCCAGGCTTTCACATTTAGCGTGTCGGGCAGCAGTTTGAGCGTTATCGGTTCACCGTGGCGACCGTGTGCGGTTTCGCCATCGCTGCCCAGCCGCACAAAAGTCCCTTCGCCAGCGTAGGGGAAGTAAGCACCAAAAGGTACTTTCAGCGACAGCACTTTGGGAATGTCGTACTGCGCCGATACCGCTACTTTTACCGCTTCGTCGTCAATTACGATGAGCCCGGTGATGGCACCTTCTGGTGAGCCTTCGTCGCTTACTTTGGTGTTCGGCACCTCTATTACTTTTACATCAACACCCAGAATTACTTCCGGGTCGGGGAAGGCAACCACCACCATTCCCGAGGCTGAAAAGCAAAAGCTCACATCAGGCATGGTGCCCACTACAACCCCGAGGCCGATAGCATACTGGCCTTTTTCGGGCTTATATTTTTGTTCCGGTGGCGTACCCCACCACTGCAGTTCCCGGCCAATAGGGTCGTCATTAACAGGCAGCTTACGGCTGCCGTTCATCGTGAACATGCCCTTCATGCCATACAACGCAGCACCCGATTGCGCGAGCGGCAGCGGGGTAGAAAATTGCACGCCGAGAGCTAGCGACAGGAAGGTGTAGGGATCGCCATCATCTGTGACCTTTTGCAGCGCTAAGGCAGCATCGGCCCCCAGGCCTAACGGAATAATGTTGGCATCGACACCCGCCCTTATGAGCCCGCCATCCTCAATGCGCAGCCGGCCTTCGCCCTCCAGCACATTCGGAATATCAGCTTTGAGCGCAAAGCCACGCAACTCAAATTTTGGCAGTATTTCGCCGTCTTCGAAGGTCAGACGAATAATCGCCTCAGAAATTTCGACCACGCCAAGGTCGAGTGCAATAGCGATGCGGCCTTCAATCCACAGCGAGCCACGGCCCATGCTAATTTCGACGATGCGTAGCAGGCTGCCGAGCACCCCGTCGATTTCCCACTGGCCGGCATCCTCGATTTCCATCGAACTGGTATCAAAAGCCAGACCGATTTTCTCCCAGCCCGCTTGGCTGTTATCAAACTCAAAGCCCACATTTTTGTAGCGAATTTTCATCGGCCGGGCTGTAGCAGTTTTAATGCCCAGTACGCCGCCGTTTATATGCAGTGTGCAAACGTAGTCGCTGGTGACTTTTACCTGATAGTCTTCGGCGGCATCTGAAATTGCCCGGGTTTGGGCTTCAGCTTCCACAGCGATTAATGCTGTTTTGGAGCCGTCGCCGACTAATGGCTCGTGAGCGTTGGCATTATTGCCTAAATCGACATCGGCGAAGGCCGCCGCCGCAATGAGAGCACTAACTCTGGCCGCGCTACCGATAACGTCGTTGTTGGCATCAACACCGGAGAGCAGCATGGGGCCAAAGGCGAGTGCAGCGGTTAGGTTTTTCTGATCAGTAGATACCAATCCGTCGGGGTCGCCATCGGACCGTATGCCGAGCGTGGTGCGGGTAAAGCCAGTGCGGGCATCATGCAGCCATTGTGCATTTACCGTCAGCACCTCGCGGCTCAGGCCCACGTCGTTGCCATTCACTTGTGGCAACGGCAGTTGTTCGGGGGTCCAGGCGAATTCTGCTTCGGCTAGCGTCGGAATGGCGTCTTTCCATTCGGTCGCCGTCGGGCTATCCCACTTAAACCGGAGTTTTACCCGGTAGTCTATTGCGGGAGCGCTGGCAGGCACGGCGGCCGGCACACGCCCGCTGGCGGGGACGTAGGAGCGGCGTAAAGTAGCTCGACGTTTTTTGCCGTCGTCTTTTTTCTCAGAACCTGGTTTGGCTGTGCCACCTATGGCGTAGATATCGACGCGCCGATATTCAGCCCGGGTTGATTCGTAAGTTTGCGACTGGTCGCGGTGCCTGACCCATGTGGGCTGCCCCGGTTCCCGGTTACGAATCAGCCAGCCATTAGATAGAGCTGAATTGCCTACCGCTTCCGATTTTGCCGCAGCAGTCAAACTAATACCGTCGGCGGATGTTTCTTCTAACTGGTCGCCTCTGCTGCTACCCGGGTCCCAATCGCTGTGTTCACCGCGGGAGAAAACCCGGCTGTTGGCTATTTGCGTTAAATTGTCAGCGCCGGAGGTTAATAATTGCCGGCCTTTGGCGGCGCGCTTTTCGGCAAGAGTAATGTTTTTAGAATGAACGTTGGGCCCGTTGTCGCCGAAATTTAAATCATCACAGCGGCCAATTATCAAAAACTCCGCGCCTGGGTATCGGGCGGCCCAATTTAACAACTGCCCGGTGAGGTTTTGCTCGTCTTTTGCCGCTACCACCGCCGCAGGCTTTTCTTTACCCCAGCGAACGACTTTATCGTCATCGAACTCCATCAGAACCTGCACGTGACGGTCGTGCAGCGTCGGTGTTGAACCGTCAGCAATCACCACCTGCGCTAAGCCATCAGCGGGCACTACTACTT
Organism: uncultured Gammaproteobacteria bacterium; assembly: GCA_905479545.1. Taxonomy (GTDB): domain Bacteria; phylum Pseudomonadota; class Gammaproteobacteria; order CAJQNE01; family CAJQNE01; genus CAJQNE01. The sequence continues at coordinate 4,102 of CAJQNE010000307.1, forward strand.
TGGCAGCAGCGGCGCTATCAAGCCGGGCTTGTTCTAGCTTCTGATTAAATTCGGTAAGGCCGTGGTAATCAGACAAATCCCAGGTGGCTTCTACTGCAGAAAGATTCAGCGCGGTGGTCGCGTCGCGGACATCGAACACACCACTTTCGCAGCCGATAAGCGTTGGTACTTCCGGGGCCACAGCGTCATCGGGGTCACGATAAATCAGTTTTAATTCAATGCGGGTTCGGCGTTTACCGGTTTCACCTTCTACCGTCTCGTCCAGGTAAAGTGCCCGGCGTAATGAGATGAAACGGCGGGTGAAAATACCGCGTAAGTCCGGGCTGAATATCGGGCTATCAGTAACAATGTCGTGAGCCGGTATTGACCAGCGGAATTGACTATTACCGGCAGCGGTAGATTTCGCTTCGAGTGTGAGCTTGGCGAGCTCCTCAATCGTGCCGCCAATATGCACCACGTTCTCCAGCGTGTCTGTGCCAAGGATTATATCGGCCGAAGGAGGATCACCCGCGGCGATAAAGCGGAATGTGATCGGCGGGTGGTTAAAGCGGCGGTCGTTGCCGTCGACGCGAACGATTTCCACTGGTTCAACAGTGAGCTGCTGGCCATGACGGATAGTGCCGCTGGAGCTATCGGCCTCGACAGGTGCTTCGTTGCCCCAGGTCCAGATTGCAACCCAGTTTTGTAACGCTCCGGCTGGCAAGCTGCCGTCTGCTGGCGGCGCGGGGCTGGTGAACCCGGCGTGAATCAGTACGTCTTCATCCTGACTCGCTTCTATAGTAACGATTCTGGCCGTGCCAGAGCCGCTTATAGCCCAACTATCGTCGTCTGGCTGCTGCCGGAACTGAAAGGTCGCCGGGTCAAGTGCCGTGCGACCGAATTGCAGCTCAAATTCACCCTGAACGCCCATCGGCCGGCCAATGAGCAGGTCTTTAACACCGCCGGATAAGTCGCCGACTACCGGCAGGTTCCGTGGTGCATAAACCGTGGCTTCGCGAATCGCCAGGCCCACCCAACTTGGCCCCTGATTGCGTTCCAGTACCTCGGGTGGTGAGTAACTCCGGGAAAAGTCGAATGTTAGTTGGCCGACCGACAGGCCGATTTCCGAGCTGCCCAGAAAGAAATGCGGCGGACTAAACGACAGGGTCGCGACACTACCGGAATCAAGGGTCGGGTCGAGTGGGTCGGGTTGGTCGACAAATACATAGTCGATATTTGAACTGCCGGCGTTTTTTTGTAACCGTAATACGGCTGCACCAATAATGCGGACCTCGCTGCTTTGGGTATCACGCAATAAATGGCGAGGAGTGGTGCCACTTTCGGGCACATAAATCGCAGGCTCCAGGCCATCAACGGTGAGAATGAAGTCGCTGAGAAACAGGTTGAGTTGCCAGGCGTCGGCGGCGGGTTCTAAATTATTGGTGATGGGCTGGCGTTGCACCGAGAGTTGAAACGGCAAGCCCTGATGAATCAGTGGTAGCGAGAGTCTGCCAATGCCAACATCGATACTCTCACTGTCTGCATCGAGCGAGCTGTCGAGCGCCTGCAAATTACCATGGTGGATGATCGCGCCGGGTGACTGCAGTGCCCGGTGGTCGAGAACTGCGAAGCGGTCGACAAAATCCCGTACTGCTTGTGGCAGTGCTGATTCCAGCTGGTCCACAGTTAGAAACAGGTCGAGTAGCGGTATCCCAGCTTGACGTGGCATTGGCTAATTCCTATCGATGCAGTGTTTAACTTTTGTTGACAAAGAGTAACAAAGCTTCCGGCCTTTGCAACGTGGCCATAAGTATTAGGTCGGTTGGCCAATGGCAGTATCGGGAATTGAAGCGGCAGGGCTCGATGAGAGGGGGTGCAGTAAGTTACTGTATGGCGAGTTTGCTGAAAGTGGGCAGATGGACCCAGAAATGTGGCGGCTCAAAACGTGCGGTGAAAACGACTAAAAGTATTGCTGAATTCCGCTGCGGAAATGTCGGGCAACCATGCTCCGCCGCGTGTACGCAGGGTCCAGCGGAAAATTTCGCTGGCCAACTGTTCTGGTCAACTTCACTCGTTAGTGATGTTGGCCTGCCACCAGGCGATTATTTCAGCGGCAAATCTTTAGTGGCCGGACGCCGGAGATTTGGCGGGAAATGTCAGCAACGTGCGGGCGTTGATTTGCTTGTATTACTTATGGCCGCTTCGATCGCGATATGCTGAATTATGCTGTTGAACTAACGGGGCGCTGACTGGCTGATGTAATGCCCATCTATAAGATTGGCTAGTCAGAGCTTATTCGCTGAAATTAGCGGGGGATCCGCCGTTAGCGACTAACTCTAAGCCTATTTGTCGCTCATCAGG
>CAJQNE010000308.1 GCA_905479545.1 uncultured Gammaproteobacteria bacterium
CAGAGGCGAGGTCGTCAGCGGCACCGATGCGGGTGAAAATCCGGTCAATCGGGCCTATCATGGCTTCGCGGGCCGGCACAAAACTGCCGATATGTGCCATCAATACGATCAGCGCAGTTTGCCGCATATAGGTCGATTTACCGCCCATATTCGGGCCCGTAATGATCAGCGTGCGGCGGCTGTCGTTCAGCTCGACGTCGTTGGCGACAAAGCTGCCGTCCAGCACTTGTTCTACCACCGGGTGGCGACCGTCGCGAATGAGCAAGCCGGGTTCATTGGTGAATTGTGGGGCGCTGTAATTTAACTCGTCGGCTCGTTCAGCGAGGTTTGCCAGCACATCTAGTTCGGCCAATGCAGCGGCGGTGGCCTGCAGCGGGCCGAGCTGTTCAGCAAGGGTGTGCAATAGTTGCTCGTACAGCGCTTTTTCCCGTGACAGCGAGCGTTCTTTGGCCGACAGCACTTGTTCCTCAAAGCGCTTTAGTTCCGGCGTTATGTAGCGCTCGGCAGATTTTAAGGTTTGCCGTCGGGTGTAGTGCTCCGGCAGACCGCCGTCCATGCTGAGCACCTGCACTTTGCTGATTTCAATGTAGTAGCCGTGCACCCGGTTATAGGCAACCTTTAGCGTAGAAATGCCGGTGGCTTCGCGCTCACTCGCTTCCAGGTCAATCAGAAATTGGTCGGCATTAGTGCTGATGTTTCGCAGCTCATCCAGTTCGCTGTCAAAGCCATCAGCCAACACGCCACCGTCGCGAACGAGCACCGGTGGTTGTTCCTGTAAAGCGATTTCCAGCAGGGTTTGGCTTTCCGGGTGGGCAATAATGCCGTCCCGTAACTCATGCAGGCGGCCAACATTCAGGTCGCCCAGCAAGGTTTGTAAACCGGGCAGCGCACGCAGGGCATCGCGGAGGGTCGAGAGGTCGCGGGGGCGGGCACTGCGCAGACTTACACGGGTAAGAATGCGTTCCACGTCGCCAATGCCGCGAAGCGGATCGCGCAGCTCTTGGGCGAGTTGAGCGTCAACCAGTGCGGCAATGGCCGAGTGGCGCTGAGCCAGGCGGCTGTGACTTCGTAACGGGTTATTCAGCCAGCGACGTAGCAGGCGGCCGCCCATCGGCGTCGCGCAGCGGTCTAGCACGCCAATCAGGGTGTTTTTGCTGCTGTCGCTGGTGAGCGAGCGTTCCAGTTCCAGATTGCGGCGGCTGGCCGCATCCATTAGCAGGTAGTCGCTGCGCTCGATTACATTCAGCGATCGCAAATGCGGCAATGCGTGGCGTTGGGTGTCGCGGACGTATTGCAGTAGTGCCCCGGCGGCACCAATCGCCAGAGTGAGTTTTTCGCAGCCGAAGCCGGCCAAATCCTGCACATTGAACTGCCGACAGAGCTCCCGTTCAGCGCTGTCCGCATCAAAATGCCACGGCGCGATTGGCTGGCGACCTTTGCCAGCGGGTGGGGTGATATCTTCAGAGTGCAGCAGCTCGGCGGGTTGCAGTCGTTCCAGTTCGGCGAGCAGGGCTTCTGTGCCTTCGGCCTCTTGCAAGCTAAAGCGACCGCCCGCTAAATCAAGCGCCGCCAAACCAAATTTTTGACCGTCTGTATTCAGCGCTACCAGTACACAATCGCGACGCTCGTCAAGCAAGGCGTCGTCAGTGAGCGTACCGGGCGTGACTACGCGGGTTACTTTTCGTTCTACCGGGCCCTTGCTGGTCGCAGGGTCACCGATTTGTTCGCAGATGGCGATTGAAACGCCCAGCTTAACCAAGCGCGCCAGATAGCCCTCGGCGGCATGATGCGGTACACCGGCCATCGGAATTGGCTTGCCACCGAAGCTACCACGCTGGGTTAGCGTGATGCCCAGTAGGTCGGCTACCTGACGGGCGTCATCGTAAAACAGCTCGTAAAAGTCGCCCATGCGGAAAAACATGATGCGCCCGGGGTGTTCAACCTTGGCACGCAGGTACTGCTGCATTACCGGGGTGTGTTGAGCAATGGCTTTTTCGTTGAGGGGTGTATCCGTTGTTGCGATAGAGTCTGCGGGCATTGGCAAATGGCTTGCTGAATATTGTTGGATAAGTGAAGTTAGGTCGTTGAAGTTTGCTGAGTGGTTTAATCGTTACACGCAGGTTTCTACGCGTTAATGAGCACTATACTTAAAGCCCGACAGCTAAAACTTACCAGTAAACCCGGAAGCGAGAACTTAGGCTTATGAACAGTATTGTCGATCCAAATGTTGCAGCGGATATTGCACCGGGTATTAGCCCGGCTATCGGGCGGCTGGCCACGGCGTTGCAGCAGCGTGGTTGGCTCGCTGCAACGGCGGAGTCCTGCACGGGTGGCTTAGTATCGGCGGCCTTAACCGATGTGGCGGGTAGCTCCAATTGGTTTTCTCACGGCGTAGTGAGTTATAGCAATGCGGCTAAAACCGACTTGCTGGGCGTGCCTGCCGACTTAATCGACAAACAGGGTGCGGTTAGCGAGCCGGTGGCATTGGCGATGGTGGACGGCTTGTTACAGCAAAATGCTGACGTTGCGGTGTCAATCACGGGTATCGCCGGGCCGGGAGGCGGGTCGACGGATAAGCCGGTAGGGACGGTTTGGATAGGCTATGGCACAGTTGGCGGCGTTTCGGCGCAGCGGTTTGTCTTTAGTGGCTCCCGGGCGGAGGTGCGCGAGCAATCGGTTGCTAAGGCTATTTCGCTGTTGTTGCTGTGTAGCGACGCGTAGTGCCAAGCCAACGATTGTTTCACGCAATGCTTTAGAAGGTCGTTGCTAAGCGCTTTTCCCTTGGCGTAGGCCTGTGTTCCGGCAGTTGAACCGTCTAACCGGTAGGAACTGCCGTTCAAATTACTGGTTTTTACTTAACAGATGGTATGTCGATTGTCGCGGACAAAAGGCCTGCCTTGCTGCGTTCTATTGCCCTACATTATACATAACGCAAATTCAGGCATAGAGCGACATAACCCGCCATGCCTTCTCAGTGGCACCCGCAGAGCCGCATTCGAATTTGTTCCGAAGTTCCGTTTTTTTGGGTGCTGGTGAGTGGGGGCTTAGCTTCGTCACAGTACTTTTTATAGGGGTGCATAGCCGTCATGGCTATTACGAACGTAATTTTACTGTTGCTGAACTTGATGCTTTGCATGGTCATCGCTCTGGCTGTGCTGCTGCTAGTGAAGCGGCTGAGTAGTGGTTTTGTTGTGGCGCGGCAGGGGTGGCTGGCTTTAGGCTCAATAGTGACCGGTGCGGCGTTGTGGGTTTGTCAGTTCATGGGTCGCGTTTCAACGGATAGCTTGCCGGTCGGCGAGCTTCCGGTCGCCGGGGTGTTTGTTAGCGTAGCCGCAACGATTATCTTCATCTGGGCTTATAGTTTTATACAAATGCGCCAAACTATGCGTGAGCCTATGAGGCTGCTGGTAAGCGCGTTAAGCGCGGCACTAATGACGACATTGTTGCTCAGTTCTGCCGGTTTTGCCGGTGGTTGGTTGGGTCTGCTGTTCGGCAGCGTGGTGGAGAGTCGAAATTTACAAAGTGCCAACGGGCTACTGCTTTTGGCTGTGCTGTTACCGGGCTGTTATATCGTCGCGAGGCTTCAACAACGTAAACGCTTGCATTCTGCTGCCGGGTTGTTAGGTAGCTTGCTGTTTGTCGCGCCACTGCTGGCTATGCCCGATCCCACTGTGCTCTGGACCGTCATCCCTAATCGTCAGCTGGCGCTAACCACTGAGACGCTCGGCTTCTTCTCGATACTGTCGTTAGTTGTGACTATTGCGGTAGCAGTTTGGAGTGACCGACTGAGAAGCAGGGCGTCACTGCTGGGCAAACGATTGGCTACTGCCGTTCGCGATATTGAGGTCGAGTCCGCTCAGCGCGCAGCGAGCCTGACGGCAGGCAAAGAGCGTGCAGAAATTACGCTGCATTCGATCTCTGACGCCGTTATTACTACCAATATCAATGGCGTTATCGAAACCCTGAACCCAACTGCTGAGGCGTTACTTGCCGTGAATGCGGCAGTGGCAATCGGTCGGCCTCTGAGTGAGGTGTATCAAATTGTTGACTCGCAGCAGCCGGTGAGCGAGTTGGCTGCCAGGCGTCGAAACCAGATTACCCGCAAGCTGCGGTTGCAGGATGGAAGTGAGTTAGCGGTCAGTGAGTCGCGATCGCAGATTCGCGGTGACGACGGCTTGTCGCTGGGTGAAATTCTGGTGTTTGGCGATGTCAGTCAGAGCCTCGACAAAGCCGAGGAGCTGGCTCGTCAGGCACGCACAGATTCACTGACAGGCTTGAGTAACCGGGTTGAGTTTGAGCGGCTGCTGCAGGATGCGATGCATCGGTTTGGTCGCGGCGAGGCGCGCGTTGCGCCCGTATTGTTGTATGTCGATCTGGATGAATTCAAACCGGTTAACGACACCGCTGGGCATGCTGCCGGTGACGAGTTGTTGCGGCAGTTGGCAAATACTATGCGTGAAGTTATAGGTTCTGCCGAACACCAAGGGGTTGTAGCCCGGTTGGGCGGCGACGAGTTTGGCGTGCTGCTGGAAAACACCCGTCTACCGCAGTCAATTGCACTGGCGGAAAAGCTTTGTAACGAAATAGGCGAGTTTTGCTTCGGTTGGAAGCATTTGGTTATTAAGGTAGGGGCGAGCATTGGCGCGGTAGAGTTAAATTCCGCTATTCGTGACCCGCAGCTTGCGCTGATACAGGCCGACCAAGCCTGCTACCGGGCAAAACAGCGCGGTAGGGGGTGTGTGGAGTTATTCGAGGCCTCTGATGCCGAACTGCAATTAGTGCAGCAGGAAAGCCAATGGGCGCAACGGTTACGCCGGGCGTTGGATGAAAATCGCTTTGTGCTGCATCGCGAAGATATCGCACCGCTTTACGGTATGGCCGATGGCAGCCAGTTTGAGGTTGAGCTAAAAATGCTCGATGAGAATGGCCAATTGTTACCGCCAAAAGCGTTTTTGCCCGCGGCGCAGCGATTCGGTTTAGCGGCGGAAATTGACCGCTGGGTTCTATTGAACACGCTCGATTACCTGGCCGAAACTCCTGAGCCGCAAGCGCAGCTTTGTAGCGTAAATATTTCAGCCGCGACATTGACAGAGCGGGGCTTCGCCGAATGGTTGGAACGCCAGTTACGGCGACGCCGTGTTAATGGTTCCCGGCTCTGTATTGATGTCGCAGAATGCGCCGCAGTAGGACACCTAAGCGACACGCTTGCCTTTATGCGGGCACTTAAGCCTCTGGGATGCAGGTTTGCGTTGGACAATTTTGGTTCGGGCATGGCGACCTTTGGTTACTTAAAAACACTGCCGCTGAATTATCTGAAAATCGATGCCGCGTTCGTTCGTGATATTGGTCGCGACCGTCTCGATAGGGCGATTGTGGCTGCGATTAGTGAAATCGGCCAGGTGCTTGGGTTGGAAGTCGTGGCAGAAGGCGTTCGCGACGCCGCGACGGTAGCCAGGTTGCGCGGAATTGGTGTGGAGTATATTCAGGGACGGGTTATTGGCGAGCTAACGCCGCTATATCCCGAGCCCGGCACATCTGTGGTGCCGGTTATTCAACCACCGGCACCGCTGTTGCCAATAAGAGCGGCAAAACAGATGGCTTGTTAGCCACTATTCTGGGTACAATAAAGAGAACCAACGGAAAACCGTCGGATTTCGGTGGTTTGTTTTTGCTCGTCAGCAAAAGCCCCGCTAATGCTTTTACGCCTGTGTGATAATGCGATCAGGCCGTAACTAGCAACAGCGCCGCTTTTTCGGCAGCGAACTTTATAGTACGAATTTCATATTACTAGTGCCGCGTCGCTAACGCGGCAACTTAAGCCAGCGCTTAAGTCAGAACTGAAACCAGGGTAACAAAGCATGGATGACAACCGCAAAAAAGCACTTTCCGCCGCGCTAACGCAAATTGAACGTCAGTTTGGCAAAGGCTCGGTAATGCGCATGGGCGACGGTTCGGTCGCGCAGAATATTGAGGTGTATTCAACCGGCTCACTCACCCTTGATATCGCGCTAGGCCTTGGTGGCTTACCCCGTGGCCGGGTGATTGAAATATACGGTCCTGAATCGTCCGGTAAAACCACGCTAACTCTGCAGGTGAGTGCTGAGGCGCAGAAAATGGGTGGCACCGTGGCGTTTATCGACGCCGAGCACGCACTCGACCCCAGCTATGCCGCCAAGCTTGGTGTTAACGTTGATGACTTGCTGGTGTCGCAGCCGGATACCGGCGAACAGGCGCTGGAAATTACCGACATGCTGGTACGCTCAGGTGCGGTTGATTTGATTGTTGTCGACTCGGTTGCGGCGCTAGTGCCGAAAGCTGAAATTGAAGGCGATATGGGCGACTCGCATGTCGGTTTGCAGGCTCGACTGATGAGTCAGGCGCTGCGAAAGCTCACCGGTAACATCAAGCGTTCGAACACCATGGTTATTTTCATTAACCAAATTCGCATGAAGATTGGTGTGATGTTTGGCAGCCCGGAAACCACCACTGGCGGTAACGCGTTGAAGTTTTATTCTTCGGTTCGTCTTGCTATCCGCCGTATTGGTGCGATTAAGAAAGGCGACGAAGTTGTGGGTAACGAAACCCGCGTTAAGGTGGTGAAGAACAAGGTTTCGCCACCGTTCAAAAAAGCCGAATTCCAGATTCTTTATGGTGAGGGTATTTCCCGACTTGCTGAAGTGATTGACCTTGGGGTGGAAGCCAATTTGGTTGATAAAGCCGGTGCCTGGTACAGCTACGAAGGTACGCGCATTGGCCAGGGTAAAGACAACACCCGCGAGTACCTGAAACAGCACCCTGAAATGGCGCAGGAAATTGAAGCTAAAATCCGCTCGCTATACCTGCCTAGCCCTGAAGAAATTGCAGCAGCTGCCGCCGCTGCTGAAGCGGCCGAAGATGGTGAGGAGCCGCTCGCTGAGGCTAAGGCTTAAGTTGGGGTGTTGAGGTTTTAAGTTTTAGAAAATAGTAGCTCAGCGCGGCCAGTGTGCATGGTCGCGCTAAATACCAAGTGACTATGGAAGACGAGTTTCCAGAGCAGCAAACGCGGGATGTGCAGGCCGATATCACCCGCGCACGCAACAGCGCCTTACGGTTGTTGGGTCGCCGTGAGCATGCCTTTGGCGAGTTGGTGCAAAAGCTCAAGTTGCGAGAGATTCCGGCTGAAATTGCTGAGTCAGTTGTGAGTGAGCTTGCCGAGGCCGGACTGCAAAATGATGAGCGGTTTGCCGAAGGTCGTTGTCGTACGCGCAGCCAGCAAGGCTATGGTCCGGTACGACTTCGTGCAGAACTACGCCAGAAACAGCTCAGCGATGCTATTATCCGCCGCGAGTTATCGGGCTACGACGATTTTTTTTGGCGCACTCAGGCTTGGCAGCAGCGTCGGCGTAAGTTTGACGAAACACTGCCGGTGGATATGAAACAGCGAGCGCGTCAGCAGCGTCATTTGGCGCAACGCGGTTTTACTAGCGGGCAAATTCAGTCGGCATTTCAGGCAACGGCGCCGGAATAATGTTGGCCAGTGCTGCAGTGCGAAAGCGCAAAGCTAAGTCGTTCGGCCATTAATTTACTGTCAACGAGCCTCTGTCGGTAACTCAGAACTTAATTTATCAGCCACAGCGCCCATGCTGTAGTTGCTTGTTTTTACTGAGCTTTATGACCTCCTTCCGCGGGGTCGCATAGGGATTACATCGATGCAGTCGCTTTCTACCGCAGAATTGCGCCAAAAGTTTCTCGACTTTTTTGCCGAGCGTGGCCACACCAAGGTGAAGAGTAGTTCCTTGGTGCCAGGTAACGATGCGACATTGTTGTTTACCAACGCCGGAATGGTTCAGTTTAAAGATGTTTTTCTGGGTCAGGAGAAGCGCGATTACAGTCGGGCGACGACGTCGCAGCGCTGCGTACGCGCGGGCGGCAAGCATAACGACTTAGAAAACGTCGGCTATACCGCGCGGCACCACACATTTTTCGAAATGCTCGGCAACTTCAGCTTTGGTGACTATTTTAAGAAAGAGGCGATTCACTTTGCCTGGGAGTTTCTGACTAAGGAGCTAGGTCTCCCCGCCGAAAAGCTATGGGTTACGGTCTTCGAGGAAGATGACGAGGCTGAGTCTATTTGGCTCAATGAGATCGGTATTCCGGCTGACCGCTGTAGCCGCATCGGCGCGAAGGATAACTTCTGGTCAATGGGGGATACCGGCCCCTGTGGACCCTGTTCTGAGATTTTTTACGATCACGGTGCCCATGTGGCCGGAGGTCCGCCCGGTACACCGGAAGAAGACGGTGATCGTTATATCGAAATCTGGAATTTGGTATTCATGCAATATAACCAGTCGGCTGATGGCCAGCGAGTGCCGCTGCCGAGGCCGTCAGTGGATACGGGTATGGGCATGGAACGGCTGGCAGCCGTGTTGCAGGGCGTGCACGAAAATTATGAAATTGACCTGTTCCGGAATTTGATCAAAGCCGTGCAGCAACAGACTGGCCATAAGGATTTAATGGCCAGTTCGCATAAAGTCATCGCTGACCATATCCGGTCTGCTGCTTTTATGATTGTTGACGGTGTGATTCCGGCTAACGAAGGCCGGGGTTACGTACTGCGCCGTATTATTCGACGGGCTATTCGTCACGCCTACAAACTGGGTGTTAATCAGCCGTTCTTCTACAAGCTTGTTACAGCGCTAGTAGCTGAAATGGGTGAGGCTTACCCGGAGCTTGCCGCTGCCCAGAGCGATGTTGAAGCCCAGCTGTTACGCGAGGAAAAGCGCTTCGCGGAAACTCTGGAGAACGGCATGAAGTTGCTGGAAAGCGCTCTGGATGGACTAGTAGATGGCGCTCAGATACCCGGCGATGTGGTGTTCAAGCTTTACGATACCTACGGTTTTCCTTACGACCTTACGGCGGACATTGCTCGTGAGCGTGGCCTGGTTATTGATGAACAAGGTTATGCTGCAGCCATGGGCGCTCAGCAGGCGCGAAGCAAGGCCGGTAGCCAGTTCGCTGTAAATTACAACGACAGCATTAGCTACGATGGTAGTTCACTATTTGAAGGCTACGACGATACCAGTGGCAGCGGCTCTATTGATGCGATATTTATTGACGGACAGTCGGTAACCAGTGCCAAAGCGGGTGATAACGCGGTCGTGATGCTCAGCAATACGCCGTTTTATGCAGAGGGTGGTGGTCAGGTAGGTGACAGTGGTCGATTAACCGGTCCGGCGGGTCGTTTTCAGGTTCGCGATACTCAAAAGCAAGGTGGATCAGCACATGCGCATATTGGTGTTGTAACCGTTGGCTCGCTCGAAGTGGATCAGAAAGTACAGGCCGAAGTTGATGCTGAAGCGCGTGCTGCGACGCAGGGAAATCATTCTGCAACGCACTTGCTCCACGCGGCGTTACGCGACCAGCTTGGTACTCACGTCCAGCAGAAGGGGTCATTGGTTAATCCTGCTCGCCTGCGGTTTGATTTCTCGCACCCGCAGCCGGTTACATCGGCCGAGCTGGCAAGTATCGAACGAGCGGTTAATAACGAAATTCGTCTCAATTCTCAGGCTAGTGCGCAGCTGATGAGCTTCGACGAAGCCGTTAATGCGGGCGCGATGGCGCTGTTCGGTGAGAAATACGGTGACGAGGTTAGGGTTCTGCAGCTTGGTGGCACTTCCATCGAGCTTT
>CAJQNE010000309.1 GCA_905479545.1 uncultured Gammaproteobacteria bacterium
CTGTGAATCCGAATAGATTGGCGGCTGATGAGTTGCGAATTGTGCCGGTACAAGCTTTTGAGCCTGGCGAAAGCGTGCTGTTAGTCGGGGTTATCAGCGAATTCGACCAGCAAAGCAGTGGTTCGCTAGCCGACTTTACGATGGATGGCATCGGCATCCATCACATTGAAGGTACCGACACGGTGGTGGGTGGCTCACGAAGCGGTGCTCAGAACGGCAGTAGGGTAGTCGTCGAAGGTTTCGCAACTGATGAGAGCCGGTTGGTTCGCGGCCAGGTTATTACTTTCATTCCGGATGTAGAAGCGGAAGTTGAGACCCTGGTGACAGCAGTGGATGCGGTTGCTGGCACGCTAACCGTCTTCGGTGATATTGAGGTTGAGCTAGGGGTGCAAAGCCAGTTTATTGCTGCCCCGAATAGCGAGCGACGCGCCTATAGTCTTACCGATATCATGGTGGGTGACCGTATAGAACTGCGGTTGGCACGCGTCGACCTGTTCGGCAGCCGCAATCAGTTGCTTAGCGAGGCCGATTTAGAAATAGCCCGGGTTAGCGCTCAAAATAGTGTAGCGGCCAATGAGCTGATTGTGGCCCCGCTAGAAGCGGCGAACGAAGCTAGCCGTCAAGTGGTCCTACTGGGCCAGACGGTCGATATTACCGATGCCACTCAGTTTGGCTCAGACCTCGATGAAGCCGAATTCTTCGCCACCGCGAAAGTGGGTGATGTAGTAGAGGTGGAGTTGAATAATAGTAATGGTCAGTTGACCGCTCTGGAAGTGAGTATTGATGGTGGCGAGCTGGACCACGACAGCGAGTTGGAATTCCAGTCGGGCGATGGGCTGTCTGAGGCGAACTAGTCCCACTCCGCCACGCCGCTGACGTCAGCGGGTAATGACGCAGTGCAGCAAATGCCGTAAACTTACATTTTTAACGCGAATCGGGCCCGGCAGCATGTGGGCTTGCAAGTAACCGATTTAGCTTCTGCCGCCCTGAGGGGGCGGCTTTTCGTTATCGAGAAAGCAATGATTAAGCCACATGGCTCCAACACACTAAATCCCCTTTACGTTATCGACGATGAGCAGCGTGCTGAGCGCCTGCAAGCCGCCGAAAAATTACCGAAGTTACTGCTGAACTCAGCAGCCGCAGCCAACGCAGTGATGCTTGGTGCGGGCTATTTTAACCCGCTAACCGGTTTTATGAATCGCGAAGACTCGCTTAGTGTGGCGCAGTCGCTGAAAACTACCGATGGTCTGTTTTGGCCTGTGCCGGTAATGAACCGCACCAATTCTATTGAAGGAATTGAAGTCGGCGCCAAAATTGCGCTGCTCGATCCCAATGAGCCCGGCAATCCGGTGATGGCGACCCAAACGGTTGAAGCTATTGAGGAGCTGAGTGACGCTGATATTGAGCTGATGATCAGCGAGGTTTTTGGCACTAAAGACCCGGAACATCCCGGTGTTAAAACCTTTGAAAGCCTTGGTAATTTTGTTGTATCGGGCCCGATTGAAGTACTGAGCTACAGCTATTTTCAGGACGAATTCCCCGGCACCTTCAACACTGCCTATGAAATTCGTGACGAGTTTGCTAAACACGGATGGGAAAAGGTTGTTGCATTCCAAACCCGCAACCCGATGCACCGCGCTCACGAAGAGCTGTGCCGGATGGCACATGAGCAGCTGGGCACCGACGGTATTCTTATTCACATGTTGCTCGGTAAGCTGAAGCCAGGCGACATTCCTGCCACTGTGCGTGATGCTTGTATCCGCAAAATGGTAGAGGTGTACTTCCCGCCTAACAGCGTAATGATTAGCGGTTATGGCTTCGACATGCTGTACGCAGGTCCGCGCGAAGCGGTACTGCACGCGGTGTTCCGCCAGAACTGTGGTTGTTCTTACCTTATTGTTGGTCGCGACCACGCCGGCGTAGGTGACTACTACGGTGCCTTTGATGCTCAAACAATATTCAGTGAGCGGGTGCCGGAAGGTGCGTTGGAAATCGAAATTTTCGAAGCCGACCATACTGCCTGGTCGAAGAAACTAAACCGCGTGGTGATGATGCGCGACGTGCCTGACCACGGCAAAGAAGACTTTGTATTGCTATCGGGTACCAAGGTTCGGCAGATGCTGAGTAAAGGTGAAGCGCCACCACCAGAGTTCTCGCGGCCGGAAGTGGCGCAAATTCTGATGGATTATTACCAAAGCACCGTGTAGTTCTTACTGGCCCGACTGGCCGCCAGGTCAGTCGCCAATAAAAAGCCGTTTTACCTCGTTTATTCAGCGTGGCTAAAGCGGCTTTTTTGTTTTTCGCTAACGTTATTTAAACGACTGCAGTACACTCCGGACAAGGCTATCGCTTCAATAAATCAAGCCGTAAATAAGCGGCATAATAGAACGTAGCTCATAAAATTACGCAGGCTCAATCGAAGGAAAAGTGCATGAGACGTTGGAATGGCTGGGGCGACGATTCGGATGTTGCAGAATTAAAATCTGGCGCGTTGAATATGCTGGGTGAACGGGCGGGCCGCTCGGAACCGCCAATTGATGCGACTCTCGATGAGGTACTGGCGTTAGTGCCTACTTCGCGGCTACCGGTTCATCCACTGATTGATGTTGATGCTGAAGTGCGGCTACGACATTCAGTGGGACAAAGTTTTCCGGATTGGTTAA
>CAJQNE010000310.1 GCA_905479545.1 uncultured Gammaproteobacteria bacterium
AGCAACGGGCTCATGGCGGAAATTACCGCCGCTGGAGCGTTTTTAAAAACAAAATCAGCACGGTAAGAAATACGGGTGCCGCCATTCGGCAGCGGCGAAAAACTAATCGTATCAACGGCTATAAAACCTCTGCCTTTACCAGTGAGCACAACTTGCTGATCTTCTGTCATCGAATCAATAACGTAGAGCATATCTTGTGAGCGACCGGCGAATTTCACGGTCACTTCAAACTCACTGCCAACCACTATGGGGCCTGCCGTGAGTTTTCGCGAAGCAATGCTGCCCGGCTCCCACTCGGCAGCGTTGGCGAAATTCCGAGTGTAGAGGTAACACTCGCGAGGGCTTAGCGGTACTTCGGTGAACTCTTCGAGCGAAATATTCGCCATGTTTTTAATGCCTTGGTTAATACTGTTGTCCCAATACTGAATCGACACTGCAGCGCTGTCTAGTAGGAACCAAACAGCTCGCTATTTTGCGGCTAATAACTCGCGCAATAACGGCCCGAATGCGTTCGTTGCCCCAAGGTTCACCATCGTCCAGTAATGGCCACCCACCATGCGGTCGACGAATGCAGTTTCCACTGGTGGTTGCAATTGCTCACCGAGCTTAAGTACTTCACCGGTGCGAGCTGCGGCTTTTTTATGCATATTCGATTGGGCGAAATCGAAGGGTTCATCGCTCAGAAACGGCTTGAGCAAAATGGCCCGCCAGCTGGCATAAAACTCGTCGCTTGGTCGTTTGCTGCCCGGTACGCGAGCGCCAAGTGCCAGCAAGCCAGTCTCAATTTTGTCGTAGTCAGCATCCAGTGCGGCCTGCACCAGCGTGCCGTAGGTGTTTACCGATTCATCGCTGAGCTCTTTAATGCAACCAAAATCGTACAACACCACAGTACCATCGGGTCGAAAGGCGAAGTTGCCCGCATGCGGATCAGCATGAATAGCCTTGAACTCAAACACCTGCCGGAAGAAACAGCGAAACAAGGTTTCAGCCATCTGGTTAATCGTTGCCTGATCGTAATTCTCTGGCACGGTATCAATATGATCACCCTGCTCGTAGGCCAGCGTTAACACTTTGCCGGTACTCAGGTTTGGGAACGGCGCGGGTATAACCAGCTTCGGTGTGTCGACAAAGTAGGCCGCGAATTTAGCGAGCATGGTCGCTTCGCGCTGGTAGTCGAGCTCCTCAAGAATGCGCGCCTGAATTTCGCCAAATAACCCATCCAGCGTCTTTTTACTGACCTTTACCATGCGCCCCATCAGCATGGCCCGCTTAAGCTGACGCATATCAGCCCGTACTGATTCAGCCACACCCGGATACTGAACTTTAACAATAACTTCGTTGCCCTCATGGGTGCGGGCGCGATGAACCTGACCAATGGACGCCGCAGCAAAGGGTGCTTCATCAAAATGAGCAAACAACCTGGTCGGTGACTGGCCGAGTTCAGCTTCAATTTGTTGGGCAATAACGCTATAGGGCATAGGTGGAGCGTCGCGCTGCAGCACCTTAAGGTTTTCCGCCAGCTCTGCGGGCAACAGATCGGCAACCTGCCCGGCCAACTGGCCCATTTTCATCACCGCGCCTTTGAGCTCACCCAATGTTTCGGCAATTTGTTCGCCATTTTTAGCGTTAAGCTTCTGCTGCGAATCTTTGATTGCTTGTTCGTCGAGGAACGGCTTTTTTAGCTGGTGGCCGGCATAGCGGGCAGCAATAGAGGTGGTCATGCCAGCCATTTTCAGCCAGCGCTTACCTGCTTGCGGCGGGCTGTTTTCAGGTGGTTTTTTGTCAGCCATAATTCTACTGTGGTTGTTCGCTGCCAAGGCGGCAGCTGATGGCAACAATTAGAACAGAATTTGCCGCCAGCGTTGCTGTTTCTCCCCCAACTTCATCGCCGCATAGGCGGGGCTGGTTGATGGCAGCTGAGTGGTTTCTAACGCTATTGTCAGTGTTGGCACGACCTGTTTTTGCCACAGCCTGGCGGCTGCGCCACCGTTAAAGAAAACGCGTTTGATACTGGGATAGTCGGCCAACAAGCCGGTGAAATCATTGGCCTCGGCATCTCGAATATCGGCATCGAGGCTACCCGGTCGCTGGCAGTGACCCAGCACGTCCCATAACGCATAACCATAGTCGGTAAGCGCCTGTAGTCGCTGCTCATACGGCAGCCCGACATCGAACCCCAGCAGCTCGCTAACGATGGGCCAGAAGGCGTTGCGGGTATGGCCGTAATATTGCTGCACTTCCAGCGAAGCAACTCCCGGCATGGAGCCCAGGATAAGGCTGTGCGGCTGCCCGGCAACAACCGGAGCAAAACCACTCAGTCGCACGCTATAGCTCTGCCGTTACGCCAGCAAAGACGTTAAAGCCCGGCGCGGGCTCAAAGTGACGACCACCAAAGGCGTTAAGCCGCAGGTTATCGTTATATTCCGCATCAAAAATATTGTTCAGTCCCAGCCACGGCGAGAGCTGCCATTTGCCCCAGCGTGTTTCGGTCGCGAACCGAATATTAACCACGCTGAAGCCAGCGACACGGGTGGTATTGCTATCGTCGGCCCAGGTTTTATCGTGGGCACGCAGGTTAATACGCGCGGAATTTTGGCCGTTTTCATAGGCCAGTTCGGTGAATAGCTGCTGCGCGGGAATACCGGGAATGTCGTTACCGGATAAATCGCTGCCGTCGACCTGGTAATCCCGGAATTGGTAATCGTTCCAGCTCCAGGCACTGCTTAGCCGCCAGTGTTCAAACACGTTCCAGTCGAGAGACAGCTCAACACCGTTACGACGCGACTTACCGGCATTGGCAAAAAAGCTACGACCCGGCTGATTTTCCAACTCAAACGGAATAAGTTCATCGCGTAGCCGAATGCTGTAAATGCTCGCAGCCCATTGCACGGCATCGCTGCTGCCGGATAGACCTAACTCGTAGTTAACAGCCTCGGCGGGATTGAGTTGTTGGTTAAACCCGCCACCGTCGGGGTTCGCTAACTCGGTGAATGTTGGTGTCGCGAATGAACTGGCAACTCGCAGGTAAGCCAAGCTACTTTCGCCTAAGCCGCTAGGGCCAATTGCTTTAGCCAGCCCGGCGCTAAAACTATTATGGCTAAAGTCACGACGGCCCGAATCATCACCATCGCTAATGAATTTATCGTCTACTGAGAGCTGCACGTCATCGCGACGAGCACCAATACTAATGCTCCAACCAGCGCCTAAGTCAGTACGGTTTTCAGCGGTCACGCCCCAGCTGTCAGCGGACTCTCGCTGATCGAAGGTCATCGGCCCTTGCTCGCTGCCATTGGCAGTCGCGACGTTATCAAAACGGCGGCGATCATCCCGTTGCAGCTGGGCATCAATACCGACATTCAGCTTGTGCGACAGGCCTAGCCATTTCATCGGCTTATTTACTCGCAAACCGGCACCGCCGAAGGCCCGATCGAAGGCCACCCGGCCACCATTTTCGAATGGCAGGCGGTTGGTAAAATCACGCTGGCCCGCCCAGCTAGTGGCAGCCAACTCAGTGCCTGCAATAGTCTCGTGAGTCCAGCTCGCGGCCAATCGCTGCTGCCGGATACGTTCACCGGCATCAAACTGCAGATTCCGGGGGGCCGCCTGATCGCGATCCGCTGCGACTTGATCAGCATTCAACGCACCAGGGTCGTCACTGCTTACATCCACTGCGTTGCCGGTTATCAGCAATTCCCCGAGAGGCACAGGCACATCCAGCTTGCCGGTAAATAGTTTGCTGTCGCTGGCAGCATGGTCGCGAAAGCCATCCAGCCGGGTAAGGTTTACTGCGCCGAGTGTCGCCGCACCTAGAAGTTCGCCCCCCGCCTCAAGCCGCAGTTTTCGAAATTGGCCTTCACCGGCGGCGACGTCGGCTCGCAAACGGGGTTCTGTTGATGGGCTGCGGGTTTCGATCAATACTGCACCGCCCGCCGCATTGCCGAATAAGGTCGCCGAAGGGCCACGTATTACATCAACAAATTCCACCAGCTCGATATCAACCGCATCCAGCTCGGTTTGGCCATCCGGCAGAGTCAGCGGTACATCATCGAGTCGCACCTGCAGGCCCCGCACACCAAAATTAGCGCGGGCGCCAAAGCCACGAATAGACAGCCGCAGACCCTGCGAGGCGTTGTAGTCGTTTTGAGCAACAACGCCGGGAATTCGCTGCAAGCTAGTGCTCAATGTCAGCCCTTGCTCGCCTCGCAGTGCAGCACGGTCTATGGAGGTAACGGCGGCCGATTTAGCCTCAGGCTGATCGGCAGTCACCACCACGGGTGCCAAAATAGTGGCCCGCGAACTTTCGTCTGCGGTTGCTGCGGTTGTGACCGTTAATAGCGTCGCGGCTGCGACTCCGACTGAGGCTGTTCTGCTGATCCAATTTAAAATATCAGTTGGTCCCGGTCGGAGCATCGATCATGCTTTTGGTCGCTGCTAACAAGTCATGGCCGCGCTTAATCAAATACTGATGGATCAAGCCAACGTATTCCGGTGGCAGCGTTTGGGCAAACGATGGCATACCACGCTGGATGTAAGCGCCGGCAACAATCGCCGGAAATATTTCATGTACCTCAGACTTCATGTAGCGCAAATCGGGCACCGAACCGCCGCCTATAGCGGCCAGACCATGGCACGTCGCACAGTAGCCGTTGTACAAGTCGCGGCCGATTTGCACTTCCGCTTCACCCACTGCGAGCTCCGGAGGTTCAGGCACTAACTTAGGTCGGTTTTTCGCCGGTGGTAGCGTGGCTTTTCCGCCCAGTTTATAAACCAGAATTCGCGCTTCTGGCAGCACTTTAATTTTCGGCTCAAATACACCATTGGCCACTAATGCAAATGTACCACCCCAACCGGCCGAAACGGCAACGTATTGCTCGCCGTCGATCTCGTAACTAATGGGCGCTGCGATTACGCCGGTATTTGCCGGTGTTTCCCAAAGCAGCTTGCCGCTGTCGGCTGCATAAGCCGTAAATTTACCTTCGGCATTGCCCTGAAATACCAAATTACCGGCGGTCGTTAGAGTGCCACCATTCCACGGAGCTTCATGCGGCACCGACCATTTCGCCTGTTGCGTAACCGGGTCCCAAGCGAGCAGCATGCCTTTGGAAATCTCATCGAGACCAGCAATCCCTTCCTTGTCTTCAGGCACCTGAAACGGTGCCAAACCGACGTTCCATGCGTTCGGAGCCATACTGGGTCGCTGGCCCAAATCCTCATACAGTAGCGCGGTAATTTGGGCCGGAATATAAACCAGGCCGGTTGTTGGGTTGTACGACATCGGCTGCCAGTTATGGCCACCGAGCGGCCCGGGGGTGATTAGCTTTGGCTCATTGGAGTAGTCACCTTCGCCGGTAAGAATAGGTCGGCCGGTTTCCATATCAATGCCACTGGCCCAGTTCATTGGCACGTAGTTATTGGCCGACAGCAGCTTGCCGGTCTGACGATCTATCACATAGAAAAAGCCATTCTTCGGTGCCTGCATCAATACTTTGCGTAACTGACCATTGAGCTCAATATCTGCCAGAACGATATGCTGTGTCGCGGTGTAATCCCAGCTGTCGCCAGGCGTCGTTTGGTAGTGCCAAACGTATTCGCCGGTATCCGGTTTCACAGCAACGATAGACGACAAGTAGAGGTTGTCCCCTTTGCCATCACTGCGGTATTTGATATTCCAGGGCGAGCCATTACCGACGCCGAAGTAGAGCAAATCCAACTCCGGGTCGTAGGCCATAGAATCCCACACCGTGCCGCCGCCACCTTGTTCGTGATACTTACCGCCGAACCAGGTGTCTTTGGCTTTAGCCAACGCTTCGCTTTCAGACGGCTTATCAGGATCGCCGGGTACGGTATAGAAGCGCCATACGCGCTTACCGGTTTCCGCATCGTAAGCACTGATGTAGCCACGAGCTCCCAACTCAGCACCGCCATTGCCAATTAACACCTTGCCTTTTACAACCCGGGGCGCGCCGGTTACGGTGTAAGAAAAGCGTTTGTCTTCAACGGTATCAACCGACCAAACCTGCTTGCCGTCGCGAGCATCCAAGGCAATCAATCGGCCATCATAAGCGCCGATAAAAACCTTGCCATTCCAAACCGCAACACCGCGGTTAACCGGACCACAACAACCCCGGCCCGCAGCGGCGGCGGGCACTTCAGGGTTGTACTTCCATTTTAATGCGCCGGTTTTGGCGTCCAGAGCATACACAATGCTGTATGCACCACTGGTATACATAGTACCGTCGACCACAATCGGCGAGGCTTCAACACCACGGTCCACATCAAGCTTGTAGTGCCAGCTCAGCGCCAGTTGGTCGACATTTTTATCGTTTACTTGCGCCAGCGGGCTATGCCGCTGCTCATCATAGGTTCGACCGTGGCTGAGCCAGGCTCCGGGTTCAGAGTTAGCAGCCGCAATACGCTCGCCATTTACTGCTGCCGCTTTGCCTGCAGTAGTGTTTTCAGGCATTGCCTGAGACGGCTGACTGGTGGCTGGC
>CAJQNE010000311.1 GCA_905479545.1 uncultured Gammaproteobacteria bacterium
TTTGGTCGAAATACAGCTGCTTTTCGGCGTAGCGGGAAAGGAATGTCCCGCCGATAACAAATACGATCATCGCTATTAGTATCGCTACACAACCGGCTATCCATAGACCCGAACGGGCAATTTTTTTGCGGAAGAACAATAGCGTGACTAACGCGGTAAGAATATTGACCAAGCCCACTGCAAACGATGTTCGTATCAGACCCAATGTAGGTAACAGGAATAACGGAAATGCAACGGAGCCAATTAACGCGCCAACATAGTCCAGCGACAGCACATGCGCCAGCGACTTACGCAGGCTTTCCCGTTTCGACAGGATGGCAGTGAGAATAGGGATTTCCAAGCCTACCAATATGCCGATGGTCATAATGAAGCTGTACATCACCGTTTTATAGAACGGATTGAGTGCTGCGAACACGACGAAGAGCGTAATACTGCAAACGCCTCCCACCAGCGCTATGGCCATTTCGACCAGTATGAAATTTTCGATCAGCCGCTGTTCGCCGATGAGTTTCGACAAGTAAGAGCCAATTCCCATCGCGAACATAAACAGGCCGATGGTGAGCGAGAACTGCACCACGCTGTCGCCGAGTAAGTAGCTCGATACGGTACTAATAATTAGTTCGTAGGCAATACCGCAGGCGGCCACCAACATAATTGATACTAGTAACACACCGCTTTGCTGAGCTGAGATGTCGGTAGCGGCATTCGGGGCTGTGCCGGTGGCTCTGTGTTCTTTTGTGGGTTCTTGCATAGTGTCCTGCTATAACTAACGGGTTGCACCGCTATTAGAAAAAAAGCCTTCCCGCCTTATTACGGCATGGAAGGCTTTTTGGGCTGCGACCAAGCTGGTACCAGCCTTGGTAACTTAGCTAACCCTTAGACGAGCCCAGGGCGAACGGTTTATTGGGCTGCCGTTTAGGTATTTCGGGTAGAAACAGCTTCCACTACCGTTTTTCCGGGCTTATTTGCCTGAGCTGTAGCTGCCGCTGCCGCTTTTTGAACGCGCGCTGGGTTTAGGGCTAGTCGCCGCAGAGCGTTTTGGCGAAGCTGCGCGGTTTTTGAATGAACCGGGCGCGATACCTGCACCACGCTGACGGTTCAGCATGCTGCCGATAATGAAACCGGTTAGTAAACCAGAGCCGGAAAAGCCTTGTGTTCGGGTATAGCCGTTATCGGTGCTTGCTATCAGGCGCTGATCTTCGCCATCAATTTCAATTTTGAACAGGTTTTTGTCGCCTGAGCTGCGGGCACCGTCGGCATTTCTATCGTGGAAAAAAGCCATCGCGCCATCTTCCTGCATTTCTAAGCCAAGAGGATCGGGGTGTACCGGCGGAGCCGCTGTATTCATGTTGCGAATTAGCATTGCGGAAAACTCCTGCATTTTAACTTCGTCAGTTGCCGCGCCCAGCGATCCACGCATGGATTCAAACTTAGTCAGGGTGGTGTCGGTTACGTCCAGAGCCCGGTCGAGGTCGGCATCCTGCACGTTATTGCCGCCGCAACCGGCCAATAAACCAAGGCCCAGCAAGGCAGCAAAAATGTTTCGGGTAATCATGCGTTATATATCCGGTGGTAAAACTATGAGTATGGCAATTGTACGGTAGTTGATGGCAGAGTTTCGGACGATCGTGTCTTATGAAAGTACTGTCACCTAGAAGCGGTAAACGAAATGTTTCTCACCAAGCCCGTCGCGATAGTAATCGTGTAACTCGCCGTTAAGAACAAAGCCCGACTCCTCTAGCGGCGCTACGACTGCCGGCCAGTTTGACGGGAATGTAATGTACACCGCGCGAGCGCCCTGCTCCTTCGCCGCGGCCAGCCCTTTTTGCACATCATCGACGGTAAAACACTGCTTGCCGCGTTCCACCCAGTCGATAAAGAATGAGCCCTCAGTTTCTGCAATTTCATCAAGTTTATTCAACTGCAGCGGTGGGTACTCATCGATAACTGCCCTAACGCCCTGAAACCCGGCATCTTCGGGTTCAGGGTTTGCACGCCCGGTTTGTTCAAACTGTTCTAGTTGGTAGCCAATCGGTTCTGAGGTCGACCCGGGTAAGTCACCGTTTCTCTTTGCGCGCGTAGCAGCAGTATCAGCCGATGGAGATGGCTTCTCAATAACATCCGCGGCGGCGGCCAACCGCTTAGAGAGTAAGAACTGATTCTCACCAGGCGCATAAAAATCGCGGTTCGTTACTTCAACTTTAAAACCCAGAGCCTGATACAGATGCATTGCCGCAGCGTATACCGGCCCGTCCTCAGGATCGACGTAGTCACTTACCGAGATAAACAATATCCGCACACCCCGCTGTTTCATTTCATCCAGCAGCGTTTCCAACATCCATCGGCCATGACCATCACCGCAGTCATCGTCGTGCACGTACGTCCAGCTCAGCCAACCGGCCGCATCTGCCGCCTCATTAGGCCGCACACCGGTAACACCCACCACGCGACCAGATACCTCGAGCACCCAGAAATGCTCAATACCGCGTCCTTCAAAACTAACGACAGCCTCTTCCGCATCATCTTCATCGTGCGACTCAATAATTTCCAACGCTCGCGGCACATCGGCGGCCAGCATAGGCCTTAGCGTGCGATTACCGCTGGTAATATGCCGCTGAGACTCTTCAGCCGGTGGCAAGGGCGTTTCAGCCCGACGCTTTTTTCGTCCGAACACGTGACAAACCTTTTAATGAATGTGAAACCAAAAAAATAGGGCAACGGCCCGGTGCAAAACACGCCGCTAAAAAGACCGCCCTGCTGGCTGCTGTATAGGCGAGAGTAGCACCAGCAGCGCACCTGCAATAATGCCGGACAATAAACCCGCCAAATGAGCCATATCAGCCAAGCCCTTGACGACCCCGCCAAAACCCAGCACCAACATCAGTAGCAACATGGCAATCATTTGGAACGATAAAACCGGGATTGCGACCTTCACCGGACGAAGCCGAAATGTAGCGACTCCACCTATATATATTCCGGCTAAACCAAACACCACTCCGGATAAGCCGCCAAATGCGGAGCCGGCCCAAAAGTACTGGCTGATGTTACTCACGACAGCGATGCAGACCAAGCTAATAATCAGTCGCGGCAGCGACCACTGCGCTGGCCAATTCAGCAATAGCCAATAGAAGGCGATGAAGTTCATTAGTAAGTGCATCAACGAAAAATGCAAAAACGCCGGGCTTACCAGCCGCCAGAGTTCGAAATCCTGCGTCAGGCTGCGCAGCGAATGCGGAAACGACAGCCAGTAGTAAAACCCACTACCATCGTGCATTTCGTAAGACAAATAGGCGGGCAGCGAGATAACCAGAGCGATAACAAACACCCGCCCTTCGCCGGTGGTTAATAACCACTTCCAGAACGAAGAACCATGCCCTGGCGTTTGCATCGGCGGCAGTGGCTGATCATCCATATCGCTAGCCTTCTCGTGCTCTGAGCTGATCAAAACGATGCCCGGTTAGCAGCTGGCAGGGCTCTCGCAACTTGTTCACTCAGCGCCGCCGAAACAATCCCAGAGTATTAACCCTGTCCAGCTGTTCGAATAACCCCGAAGCCAACGCCAGCTTATAAATATCATAAGGTGCTTGGCCGCCGTCCTTCGGGTCAGGAAAAATATCGTGGATGGCGAGTATGCCGCCAGTCGCTATGTGCCCTGCCCAACTGCGGTAGTCGGTAAGTGCTGCTTCTATGCTGTGGCCGCCGTCGATAAACACCATACCCAGCGGCGTGGCCCAGCGTTTTGCCGCCAAACCGCTGGGAGCTACGATAGGGATTACCGTATCTTCCAGGTTAGCTTTTGCCATGGTGATGCGGAATTCGCGGAAGGAGTTCATCTTCTGCACGCCGACGTCGAATAAATCCGGATCGTGATACTCCTCGCCGAGTTGGTGTTCTTCCGAACCACGATGATGGTCTACGGCATATAGAATATTACCCGCCTGCTGGCAGGCGGTGCCGATGTACACGGTGGATTTTCCGCAGTAACTACCGACCTCTAACGCCGGTCCGATCAACGCTGTCTCGCTCGCATAATCGGCCAGTGCCTGACCTTCATCTTCGGCCAGAAAGCCTTTTATTTGGTTGATATTCAGGGGCAGTTTTACGGGCATGTTTTAGTTCGCAGATTACGGAGATTAAAGTGAGGCGGGTAATTTACCGGTGTTCAAACTCAGAATAAACGGCTCCCCACCAACCCGTTCGCCCTGATACTGAGCAGCGTCGAAGTATCGAAGGTTTAGGTATATTGTCAGGCTTGTCCGACCATTAACTAGCACCCCGGTCTCCCCCGCCAAGGCCTTCGACGGGCTCAGGCCGAACGGTATGTGGGGTGTTCGGGCCAAGCAACAATTCTGGCGGAGATGTTCTGGCTCAGGGCGAACAGACTGATTAAGTAGTGGAGGCCAAATTACTTAGTCTTCATTACTACGCTCATAAGCTTATTCATAATTGCCCCATACTTCGCCGGGGTAGCCCGTTGAATGGCATCCAGCAACTTAGCGTCTTTACCGATGAGTAGGCGATGTTGCTTACGCTCAATGGCGCCAATAATGGTGTTGGCAGCTTCTTCTGGCGTAACGCGTGCCGCTCGTTCAAATGCGGCGTTGGCCTTATCGTGATCGCGGTTGCCCTGCATATCCTGCCCGAAGCGAGCACTGGCGGCGATATTGGTGCGGATGCCGCCAGGGTGGACAGAGAGCGCATGGGTAGAAGTACCGGCCAGTTCATGAACCAGCGCTTCGGTGAAACCGCGCACTGCGAACTTGGTTGCGTTATAGGCACTCTGGGTCGGTACGCCGATAAGACCAAACAGGCTGGAGATATTCACAACCCAACCTTCCTCAGCACGTTTGAGGTGCGGCAAGAAAGCTTTGGTACCGTACACCACACCCCAGAAGTTAATACCAACAACCCATTCAAAATCTTCATAACTGGTGTTTTCAACGGTTTCAGATACCGCCACACCCGCGTTATTAATTACAACATCTACCTGACCCATTTCACGCACGACATTATCCGCGTGCCGATAAAATGCTTTGCGATCAGCAACATCAAATTGTTCACTGTAATGCCCACTGCCCGCCAATTTAGCCTTGGTACGAGCCAAGCCGGTTTCATTCATGTCGCTGATAGCAACACGGGCACCACGTTTAGCGAATTCAATAGCGAGCGCACGACCGATACCCGAAGCTGCACCGGTGATAACAACTACTTTATTTCGAAAATTTTTCATTACTTGTCCATGGATTAAACTGAAGCCAGGTTGGCAACTAGTTAGTCGCTACCTGCAATAGTCATCTGTTCTACCAGTGCGGAGCCACAGCGGATATTGCCGCGGCGATCAACATCACTGCCGATTTTGACAATGCTTTTATAAATCTCTTTCAGGTTGCCCGCCACAGTGACTTCGTGAACCGGAAAAGCAATTTCGCCATTCTCAACCCAGAAGCCCGCGGCACCACGAGAGTAATCACCGGTTACGCCATTCACACCGCTGCCCATCATTTCGGTAACCAGCAATCCGGTACCCATTTCTTTCAACAACGCGGCCTGATCGCCACCGTTCTGGCTAACTTCCAGATTAAATATTCCGCCAGCATTGCCGCTGGTTTCACGGCCTAGTTTGCGCGCCGAATAGCTAGAAAGCAGATAGCCCTGAACCACACCGTCTTTAACCCATTGATGGTTCTGCGTCGCGACGCCTTCACTGTCGTAGTTGGCGCTCGACACTGCACCCGGCAGCCTGGGATTTTCGTTCAGCTGTATATGGTCAGCAAACACCTTGTCACCCATAGAGTCGAGTAAAAAGGTTGATTTACGATACTGCGCACCGCCGCTAATCGCGCCAAGAAAACTCCCGAATAACGACCGGGCCAGCTCTGGAGCGAATAATACGGGCGCGCTGGTGGTTTTTATTTGCCGTGAGTTTAGTCGACTCACCGCGCGACCGGCGGCTTTAGCACCTACCGCCTCAGCGGAATCCAGCAGCGCCGCATCGCGGCCATAGCTATACCAGTAGTCGCGTTGCATGCCGTCGCCCTCACCGGCAATGACAGAACACGACAAGCTATGCGAAGTGCCGCCACTCGCGCCGATAAAACCATGGCTATTGCCATACACCCGAATGCCGGCGCCAGAATTTACGGTAGCGCCTTCGCTGTTGGTTATGCCTGATTCGGCGGCAAAAGCAGCTGCCTCAGTTTGCGTTGCCAGCGATATAGCTTGCTCGGGTGATAAATCCCAGGGGTGCCACAAATCTAAATCAGGAAACTCCGTGGCCATTCGATCAGCCTCTGCCAAACCGGAGCAATCGTCTTCTGCGGTAAAGCGCGCACGGCTGACGGCAGCAGCAACGGTTTCGCGCATAGCTGCAGTGGAAAAGTCGGCACTGGAAGCGTGAGCTTTGCGCTGTCCGAAGTAGACAGTGATGCCCAGCCCGCGATCACGCTGCTGCTCAACCGTTTCAACTTCGCCCTTTCGCACGCTTACACTAAAGCCGGAATCAAGGTTTACTGAGGCTTCAGCCGAGCTGGCACCGAGCTTTTTCGCTTCAGCAAGCACGTCGCTCACTAGCTGTTTTAGCTTATCTTGCTCGGCATCTACTTCGCTGCGGGGTATCGTTGCGAGGTCGCGCATAGTTTCGTGATTCGCTTGTGTTGTCGGAAACGATCAATTCTACGCACACAGCGGGCGAATAGCGCTTAGCACCGTGAGTAACAAAAATCGCATGGCTCGAAAAAAACGCAGTTTTAACAACCACAACAACAGTAACAACCGCCGGGACGACGATGAGGAACTTGAGTTCGACGGCCCGAGCCGGACATCAATAAAACTCGACCTTAGAGACCGTCAGCAACAAGTCGCTGAATGGCCGGATTTGCCGCTGTCGCAGCTGAAAAGCATGCCGCTGGATGAGGACTTAGTGGAACAGCTGCTGCACGCCCGCGAACTCAAGGCCGACAGCGGCCGCCGCCGACTACTGCGGTTTATTGCTAAGAGAGTTGACGAGGAAGACTTTGCTGCCGTGGATGCCCACTTAGCCGACGCGCAAAAAACCAGCCTCGCTGCCGTACAAACCGAGAAAGCCTGTGAAAAATGGCGTGAGCGTGTTTTAGAAGGCGATGACGCAGTCACCGAATTTTTTGAGAAATACCAGAACGCTGAACACCAAATGTTACGGCAAACGGTGCGGCAGGCGCGCGGCGAAGTGAAACGCAATGCCGAAGGCGCAAACGTTCCGCCAGTCGCCCAAAGAAAACTGTTTAAAATGTTGCGCGAAACTGTGATGGCCGCGCAAGCCGATAACGAATAACCCTGAACCTAAAAAATCAGATACCAGAAACTGCCGGAGAAACCATGACGTACAAAACACTCACCCTCGACGTACAAGATTACGTCGCGCACATAGCGCTCAACCGCCCGGATAAAGCCAACTCACTGAATTTAGATATGTGGGAAGAAATTCCGGCATTATTTGATTCACTGAATGAGCGGGATGACGTTCGCGTTGCCGTACTCAGCGGCAATGGCAAACATTTTTGCTCTGGTATTGATCTCGCGATGTTTGGCGA